>JBEKGQ010000187.1:0-17956 GCA_050012715.1 Polyangiaceae bacterium | reverse complement strand
GGCCGGGCTCGCGCTCATGGTCCGGCAGGAGGAGCGGCGCACGGGGCTCCCGCTGGCGGCGAAGCTGCGTGACGTGCTCCTGCGGCTGACCCCGCCGTCGCGCGACCGCGTGCTGTGTGGGTTCCCGACGCTCGTCGACGAGTTCCGCGCCGCCATGGCCTGGTCGTTCGACGGCTTCTCGGAGCCGGAGCTCGCGCGCATGGCGGCGCCCGCGGTGCGGGCGCACGCGACGGAGCTCGAGGTCGTCCTCTACGCCCTCAGCGCCGCCGTCCCCCACGAAGGGACGCGCCTCTCGGCGCTGCGCCGGCTCGGCCTCTCCCTCTTCGACCTGCCGGCCGACGAAGCTGCGGCCGGCGATGCGCTCGCGATGCTCGCGAGGCCCGTCCCCGAGTACGACTCGTTCCTCCACGAGCGCGAGGTCCTCCGCCCGCTCGCCGCGCAGGCCTTCGTCGCGCGGACGACGTACGCTGCGCCGCGGCCCGCGTCGATCCCGCCGCCGGCCGACGAGGCGGGGCTACCCGTGTTCGACGGAAGACGCCCGGTGGCGGAGGTCATCGCCATCGCCACGCGAACGAGGAGCTTCGACCGCTTCTGCGAGGGCCTGCCGGCGGCGGCGGAGGCCATGCTGGCCGAGGGGGCCAGCACCTCGGTCGTCGGGCTGCTCCGCGGGCTCGCCAGCGTCGACGCGCCGCAGTGGCGCGAGGCCGCCGATCGGGCCCTCCGGAGCGTCGCGCGGACGTCCGCGCCCCGGGTGCTGCGCGATCTCGACGAGGTGAGCGGGACCGTGGAGGGCGAGCCGCTCGAGGAGCTCGGCACCGTCGTGCGGCTCCTGGCGATGCTGGCCCCGGAGAGCGTGCTCGAGCGGCTCGACGCCGGCGAGAACCGCAAGATGCGGCGCCTCATGCTCGACGCCCTGTCGCTCGTCGGTCCCACGCTGCTGCCGCACGTCGTCCCGCGCCTCGGCTCGGGCTCGTGGTTCATCGTGCGCAACGCGGCGCTCCTCGTGGGGCGCGTCGGGGGCTCGCCCCGCGATCTGGAGGTCGCGCGTCACCACCCGGACTTCCGGGTGCGGCTCGAGGTGGTCCGCGCGCTCCGCGCGATGCCCGCGGAGGAGGCCACGATGACGCTCGTCGTGGGGTACCTCGCCGACGCAGCCGACGAGGTGCGGCAGCAGGCGCGCCCGCTCCTGCGGGGTGAGCTCCTCGGCGAGGCGGCGATCGGGGAGCTCGAGCGGTTCGTGCTCGACGACGGCCAGCCGGACGACCTGCGGCGATGCGCGGTGGACGCCCTCGGGCAGAGCCCGCGCGACGCCGCCGCGGCGGCGCTGTTCCGCGTGCTGCACCCGCAGGCGCTCATCGAGTCGGGGGCCACCGCGAGCGTCCGCGACCACGCCGCCTCGGCGCTCCGGCGCTCGCCGGCGCCGGACGCAAAGGCGTACTTCGAGCAGGGCCTCGCCTCCACGGTGCGGCGCGTGCGACGCGCCTGCGAGCGCGCGGCGGGGACCGGATGACGCAGTCCCAGGGCCCCCAGGGGCGCGAGTGGGCCGACGTCGTCGAGGGCCTCCATGCGCTGACCACGACGGTCACGGTTCGCTCGCACTACGCGGAGGGACACCCCGCGATCGCGCGCGCCGACGACGTCGTGTTCGGCCTCTTCCAGCGCCTGCTCGCGCGCCTGCCGGAGCTCGTGCTCGCGCTCATCGACGGCGAGTTCGTGGTCTGCGAACGGCCGATGCCGGATCTGCACGAGCGCATCCCGACGCTCGCCGAGGCGATGCTCCGTCACGACGTGGAGTGCATCGTCGTGCAGAAGGGGCTGACCCCGGCCGAGTGCACCGTCCTCGGTCGGACGCTCGCCTCCCCGCGCCTCGAGCCGGGGCGCGCCCGGGAGCAGGCGCGCACGGGCCTGACCCACGTGGCGTTCCGCTACGCCGAGCTCCGCACCAAGGGCGACCTCGGGCGCGGGGCGCACGACGCGCAGGACTTCGTGCCGGCGACGCACGCGCTGCTCGCCGACGTGGCCCGATCGATCGCGACGAAGACCCTCGTCGACCGCGCGGCGGTGCGCTCGCTGGCGGAGCAGATCGTCGCCTGCTGCGACCGGCGCGCCTTCTCGCTCCAGCAGCGCTGCCACGTCGACGGCGTGGGCGACGACGCGGCGCACGCCGTCAACGTCGCGATGATGACCGCCGCGATGGCGCTCGACGCGAGGCTCCCCGACGCGGGCTGCGTCGACGCGACGGCGGCCGCGCTGCTGCACGACGTGGGGCACCTCTTCATGCCCGCGCACATCCGCGGCATCCCCGAGCCGCTCCTCGACGCGGAGGGGAAGAGCCTCTTTCAGCACCACGCCTACGTGGGCGCGAGCGCGCTCCTCACGGCGGGGTGCCCGCCCCTCTGGGTCGCCGCGGCGCTCGAGCACCACCGCGGCGTCGACGGTAAGGGGTACCCCGCCCTCGGCGCGAGCCAGGCTCCGCACGACATCGTCCGCCTGATCGCGCTCGCCAACTACGTCGACCGCCGTCGCACGCTGCTCCGCGGCGTGGTGGACCTCGCCGACGAGGCCCTCCGGCGGGCCGCCGCCCGCGAGGACACGCACTTCGGGTGCGCCGCGCTCCAGCACTACATCCGTGCGCTCGGCGTGTTTCCCCCCGGCACGACCGTCCAGCTCTCGGACGGCCGCGAGGGCCTCGTCATCGCGGCGAACCCGGGCGATCCGCGCCGGCCGACGGTGCGCATCCTGACCGGGACCCATGAGGACGAGCGCATCGACCTCAAGCAGCTCGACGCGGTCGAGGACCGGCACATGCTTTCCATCGTTCGCGCGGTCTTGCCCCCCATGCTCGTGCGACCGCCCGACCCCGAGCCGGAGCCGCCGGCGTCGGACTGCGTGAAGGCCGTCGAGCTACCGAGCCTGCGCCCGCTCGCGGGCGGCCTCTCGATGCCGCCGGCCGGGCGCGTCAGCGGTCTCTACTCGTCCGCGCCGCGCGTGACGGCGCAGAGCAGCGCGCCGCCGGAGGAGCTGGAGAAGGCGTGCCTCGAGACGCTGGGATCGCTCGATGGCGTGCCGCGGCTGGCGGTGGCGGCGGCGGACCTCGGCAAGCGCAACCTCGATCATCGCGCCGGCTTCGTCCTCACGTTCGTCGACGGTATGTCGTCGATCGAGACGCTGCTCGACGCGAGCGGTCTGCCGCGCCTTGAGCTGCTGCGCATCCTGCGCGACCTGGTCGTCGCCGGGGTGGTCGTGGTGAAGTGATGTCGGTGCCGCCCCCGAAGACGCGACGGCGTACGCGCTCGAAGGCGCCCGGACCGGGGAGCGAGGCGATCGACGTCCGGACGAGCGACGGGTGGTCTCTCCGCGCCGACGTGCACGAGCCGGGCGGCACGCCCGCTGGCGTCGCCGTCCTCGCGCACGCGATGATGGCCCGCCGGAGCGAGTTCGAGCGGCCCAAGGGCGGCGGCGTCGCGCCGATGCTCGTCGCGCGCGGCTGGCGCGTCGTGTCCTTCGACTTCCGCGGGCACGGAGACAGCGGACCGACGGCCACGGCCGGCGCCCGCTACGGCTACGACGACCTCGTCCGGCAGGATCTGCCCGCGGTGTACGAGTTCGCGCGGTCACGCGCGCGGCGCAAGACGCCCGTGGTGCTGGTCGGGCACTCGCTCGGCGGGCACGTGGGGCTCGCGGCGCAGGGGGCGGGGCTCGTCTCGTTCGACGGGGTCGTGGGCGTCGGCGCGAATGTGTGGCTGCGCGACCTCGAGCCGCTCCCGGCGCGCTGGCTCGCCAAGCGCGCCGCGCTCGCCGGCATCGTCCGGGTGTCCCGGCGCGTGGGGCGATTCCCGGCGCGGGCGCTGCGCATGGGGAGCGACGACGAGTCGCTCGCGTACTTCGAGGACTTCGAGCGTTTCGCGCGGACGGGCCGGTGGACGAGCGCCGACGGGGCGGTCGACTACCTCGGCGGCCTGGGGGCGGTCCGCGTGCCGGTGCTCCAGCTCGTCAGCGACGGCGATCGCCTCGCGTGCGTCCCCGAGTGCGGCGCTCGCTTCGCCGCGCGATGCGCCGGTCCGCACGAGGTCGTGCGCGTCGGGGTCGGCGACGACGGCGGCCCTGCGCCCGGACACATGGGCATGGTCACCAGCGGCCGCATCGGGAGCGTCTGGGACCGCATCGAGGCCTGGATGCGCCGCCTCGCGGTTGCATCCTGAGCATTCTGCCACTACAGAATAGTCGTCATGGCCGCTGCCGTCAGCCTCCCCGAGGCGCACTCGGTCCCCGCGACGACGAGCACCCCGGGTCTCGGCGAGCGCGAGCGCCGCATCGTCCGCGCGCTCGCGGCGGCCGTCATCCCTTCGGGCAGCGTCTTCGAGCCGGGCGGCGAGGAGACGCTCCGTCGCTTCGAGCGCTGGCTCCAGGGCTCCAACCCGCTGCAGATGCGCATTCTCCGCTCGCTCCTCTGGGCCGCGGAGCTCGCGGCGGTGCCGAGCACGGGCCGCGTGCTCAGCGCGCTCTCGCGGGAGCGCGCGACGCAGTTCCTCGAGACGTGGGCCGGCTCGCGCCTGCACGCGCGGCGGATGCTCCTCCGGGCGATCGCGAGCCCGATCAAGGTCGCGCACTTCGACGACAAGAAGGCCTACGAGGCCGTTCACTGCAAGAGCTTCCACGACTACAAGCTCCCCACCGCCGAGCCGGCGCGCTGGACGCAGCAGGTGCTCGACGGGCGCGCGCTCGACGCGAACGTGGACCTCGAGTGCGAGGTGGTCGTCGTGGGCACCGGAGCCGGCGGCGCCGCGTGCGCTCACGAGCTCGCGTCGCGGGGCCGCGCCGTGCTGCTCCTCGAAGAGGGCGACCTTCACCGGCGCGACGCCTTCACCGGCCGCACCCAGGCGATGGTGAAGAAGCTCTACCGCGACCAGGGGATGACCTTCGCGCTCGGCAACGTGGGCATCCCGGTCTTCGCCGGACGCGGGGTCGGCGGCACGACGACCGTCAACAGCGGGACGTGCTACCGCACGCCCGAGCGGGTGTTCCGCCGCTGGCGCGAGGAGCAGGGGCTCACCTGGTTCTCGCGGGACGCGATGGCGCCCTACTACGAGCGGGTCGAAGCGATGCTGCGCGTCGAGCGGGCGCGCTTCGAGCTGACCGGCGGCGTCGGCAGGGTCGTAGCGCGAGGCGCCGAGAAGCTGGGCATGCACCACCGCCCCGTGGATCGCAACGCGCCCGAGTGCGACGGCCAGGGCGTGTGCTGCTTCGGGTGCCCGACGGGGGCGAAGCGCTCCACCGACGTGAGCTACGTGCCGGGCGCGCTCGAGCGCGGCGCGCAGCTCGTCACGGCGGCGCGCGTGGACGGGATCGACGTCGTCGCGGGGAGGGCGCGGGGGGTGAGGGCGCGCCTCGCATCCGGCAAGCGGCTGCGCGTGAAGGCCGAGGCGGTGGTGATCGCCGGCGGCGCGCTCATGACGCCGCTCGTGCTGCGACAGGCGGGCGTGTGCGCGTCGAGCCCGGCGCTGGGGAAGAACCTCTCCATCCACCCCGCGACGAAGACGCTCGCCCTCTTCGACGAGGCGATCGACATGGCCGACGGCATTCCGCAGGGCTACTCGATCGACGCGCTCGAGCACGAGGGCATCATGTTCGAGGGGGGCTCGATGCCGCTCGAGATCATGGCGGTGAGCGTGCCCTGGGTCGGCCAGCGGTTCGTCGACCTCATGGCCCGTTACCGGAACCTGGCCCTCTTCGGCTTCATGATCGAGGACACGTCGCGCGGCGAGGTGAGGCCCGGTCCGGGCGGCTCGCCCCTCATCACGTACAACCTGAACCGCCGGGACGCGGCGCGGATGCAGAAGGCGATGGCCGTGATGTGCGAGGTGTTCCTCGCCGCGGGCGCGCGCCGCGTCTATCCCATGGTCCCGGGCATGGAGGAGCTGTCGACGCTCGACGAGGTGCGCCGGCTCCAGGCGATGGATCTCCCGGCCGCCGCCTTCGACGTGACCGCGTACCATCCGCTGGGGACGTGCCGCATCGGGACCGACCCCGAGACGAGCGTGCTCGGGCCGGACTTCGAGACGCACGAGGTGGAGCGCCTCTTCGTGGCCGACGGGAGCGCGGTGCCGAGCGCGCTCGGGGTGAACCCGCAGCTCACGATCATGGCGATGGCGCTTCGCGCGGCCGAGATCATCGACCGCCGTCTCGCCGCGAACGACGCCTCCTGAGCCGGCTAACAGGCGCGGTGAGCGCCGCTCGTCGGGAAGATCTTGCCCGGGTTGAGCAGGCCCTTCGGATCGAAGGCGCGCTTGATATCCTTCTGCAACGCGATGAGCTCATCGCTCTGCTCGAGGGGGAGATACTCGGCCTTGGTGACGCCGATGCCGTGCTCGCCGCTCAGCGTGCCCCCGAGCTCGATGGTCGCGCGCATCAGCATGCCGATGGCGCGGTCGACCGCCGGGCGCTCCGCGTCGTCGTTCCAGAGGAAGTTCACGTGCAGGTTGCCGTCGCCCGCGTGGCCGTAGGAGAGGTGGCGGACGCCCGTCGCCTGGCCGATGTCGTCGGTGCGCGCGAGCAGGTCGGCGATGCGCGTACGCGGGACCACGACGTCCTCGCTCAGCTTGTGGCGCGCGAGCTTTCGCGTCGCGGTGGAGAGCATGCGTCGCGCCGCCCACAGCCGGTCCCGCTGGCCCGCGTCCTGGGCGACGACGACGTCGACGCAGCCGGCGCTCGCCGTCGCGACCTCGCCCACGCGGAGGAGCGTGACCTCGGAGCCGTCCCCGTCGACCTCGATGAGCAGCATCCCTCCCGCCCGCGGGTCGATGGCCACCCCGGCCGCCCGCACGGCGTCGAGCGTCGCCGCGTCGAGCATCTCGAGGCAGCGGGGGACGACCCCAGCCGCGACGATGGTGCTCACCGCCGCCGCCGCCGCGCGCACGTCCGAGAAGAGCGCGAGCGCCGTCGCGACGCCGGGAGGTTTGGGCACGAGACGCAGCGTCGCCTGCGTGAAGACCGCGAGCGTCCCCTCGCTCCCGACGAGGAGCGACGTCACGTCGTAGCCGGTGACGCCCTTGACGGTGCGCTTGCCGGTGCGGACGACGCGCCCGCCGACGAGGTACGCCTCGAGCCCGAGGACCCAGTCGCGCGTGGCGCCATACTTGAAGACGCGCGGGCCGCCGGCGTTCTCGGCGATGTTGCCCCCGATCATGCAGCTCTTCAGCGAGTTGGGATCCGGCGCGTAGAAGAGCCCCTCGCGCTCCACCGCCTCGTGAAGCTCGCCGGTGACGACCCCCGGCTCGACCACCGCGACGAGGTTCCCGCGATCGATGTCCTTGATGCGTGCGAGGGCGTGCGTCGCGAGCACGATGCCACCGGCGACCGGCACCGCTCCGCCCGTCCGCCCCGTGCCGCCGGCGCGCGGGGTGACCGGAACGTCGCACGCCTCCGCCACCGCCAGCGTCGTCGCCACGTCGTCGGCCGACGCCGCGATCACGACCGCGTCGGGTGTCGGCGCGTCGACGTCGCTGTCGTCGCTGGCGTATGCGGCGCACGCGTCGCGCGCCGTCAGCACCTTCGAGGGCCCGAGGCGCCGCTGGAGCTCGGCCTTCGCGCGGTCGACGGACGCGCGCGACGGGAGGCTCACTTCGGGGGCGCGGCGGACCACGCTGCGGAGCGTAGCGCGGTCGAGCCGCCGGGCTAGTCTAGGAGGCGGACCATGTTCGTCCCCTTCCTCTTCGAGCTCCGCAAGCGCAAGGTCAAGGTCGGCCTCCAGGAGGCGATGGCGCTCGCGAAGGCCCTGTCCATGGGCCTCCACGACAGCTCGCTCGACGGCTTCTACCACGTGGCCCGCGCGCTCTGCGTTCACACCGAGGCCGACCTCGACGCGTTCGACGAGGCATTCCTCTCGTGTTTCAAGGGCATCGAGGGAAAGTCGCTGCAGCTCGTGAAGGAGCTCGAGGAGTGGCTGCGCGATCCGAAGATGCGGCGCGACCTCTCGCCCGAGGAGCTGGCCGCGCTCGACGCGCTCGACCTCGACGAGCTGCGCCGCCTCTTCGAACAGCGCCTCAAGGAGCAGAAGGAGCGCCACGACGGCGGCAACCGCTGGATCGGCACCGGCGGCACGAGCCCCTTCGGCGCGAACGGCACGCACCCGAGCGGGCTGCGCGTGGGGCCCAAGGGCGGCGGGCGGAGCGCCATGGCGGTCGCCGACGCCCGCGTCTACCGGCCCTACCGGTCGGACCTCGTGCTCGACGTGCGCCAGATCGAGGTGGCCCTCCGCAAGCTGCGCGCGTTTCACCGCGAGGGCGCCGAGCTCGAGCTGGACCTCGAGGAGACGATCGACCAGACCGCGAAGAACGCCGGCGAGCTCGAGATCGTCATGCGGCCGCCGCGCAAGTCGAACATCCGCGTCCTGCTTCTCATGGACGTGGGCGGCTCGATGGACCCCCACGCCGAGCTCGTGAGCCAAGTCTTCTCGGCGTCGAAGCGGGCGTCGAACTTTCGCGAGCTCAAGACCTACTATTTCCACAACTGCGTCTACGGCAAGCTCTACGAGACCGAGAGCTTCCGCGATCCCCTGCGCGTGCGCGACGTCCTCCTCCACTGCACCAAGGAATGGAAGCTCGTCGTCGTCGGGGACGCGGCGATGCACCCGGCGGAGCTCCTCGGCGGCGGGGACTGGTATGCGAGCCGCGACGAGCTCGGCGGTGACGCGATGCACGGCGTCCGGTGGATGCAGATGCTCGCCGACCACTTCGACAAGAGCGTGTGGCTCAACCCCGACCCGCCGAACTACTGGAAAGGCGGGACGGCGGAGATGCTGGCGGGGATGTTCTCGATGTTCCCGCTCACGCTCGAGGGGCTGGGCGATGCGATGGCTCACCTGTCGAAGGGCGTTGCCCGGAGGAAGTAGAGGCACCGGCGTCGCTACTTTCGTGGACCGGCGCCATACTGGGGGTCCATGACCACCCCGTACCGGCTGAGGGCCCACCGGCCCGCGACGACCGCCGCGGCCGCGAGCCTGCTCGGGCCGCCGGTGCGCTCGTACTACGGGGCGGCCAGTCGCAACGTGGTCTGGGCGGCGGCGCCCTTCGTTCTGCTCCTCGGGTACGGCGTGTGGCTGGCACACGAGGGCCTCCTCCTGCACTGGTTCAACTCGACCTTCTCGGTCGTCGCCGTCGGGGTGCTCTTCACGATCGCGACGGCGCTCATCGTCTACACGTCCGCCGTCGGCGGGGGAGAGCTCATTCGCGTTCACGCCGACGGGATCCTCGATCTTCGCATCGGCCCTCGGGCAATCCGCTGGAACGAGATTCAGTCGCTGACCGCGACCTCGTCGGAGCCCGTCGTCAGCCACGTGCTGAGGACGACCGATGGCGTGTCCCTCTCGTTCGGCCCCTCGATCGGGGGCGTGCACGACCTGATCGACGAGATTCGCGCCCGGATGGCCGAGCACCAGCTCCCCGAGCTGCGGACGCGCGTGGCCGAGGGCGGCGTCGCACACTTCGGCGCGATCACCGCGAGCGAGCAGGGCATCTCGCTGGGCACGAACGTCGTCGTCTGGGACGCGGTGGGGGAGATCGAGGCCGACGCGGGGGAGATCGTCGTTCGCGGCAAGGCAGGGGAGCGCGCCCTGGCCGCTGCGCTCGACCAGGTCCCGAACGCGTTTCTCCTGGCGGAGCTGCTCCACGCCCGAAGGGCCAAGGAGTGACTTCCGGTCCCAGCGCGCTCGAGGGCCGGGACCCGCTGTCCCCACGATTGCTCGCGCGCGGCCCCGGCCGCGACCGTTATGCGCCGTGGATCGCTGGTGCGCGTGTTGCTTGCAGCGCCGGCGTGCTTCGCGCCTACCTCGTCGGCGTTGCCTCGGTGTGCGCGCTGGGCTGCACGCCGTCGCGTGGCGCGGTGCCGGCGGGAAGCCCTCCCGGGGAGGTGTGGCTCCGTCCAGACGAGATCGCCGCCGCCGGTATCCAGGAAGCGCCCGTCGCCCTTCGCGGGGTCGACGACGTGCTCATTACATCCGGGCGCATCGCGTTCGACGAGGAGCGCGTCGCGCACGTGAGCTCGCCGGTGAGCGGGCGAGTCGTCCGCATCGACGGCGAGCTCGGGAAGAGCGTGAAGAAAGGAGAGGTCCTGGCCCTGATTCGCTCGCCCGATCTGGGCGACGCGACGTCAGCGCTGGCCAAGGCGGACGCCGATCTCATCGCGACCGAGCACACGTATCGCCGCACCGTGGACCTCCGCGGCGGGGGAGGGGCCTCCGACTCGAGCGTCGAGCAGGCGCAGGACGCGTGGCGAAGCGCGCGAGCCGAGGCGGAGCGCGCCCAGGAGAAGGTCGCGCTATTGCACGGGGGGCGAGGCGTCACCGAGAGCTACGTGCTGTCCTCCCCGATCGCCGGGACAATCCTCGCCCGCAACCCGGGTTCGAGGTGCAGGGCACCTACGCCGGGGGAGCCATGCCGGAGCTCTTCACCGTCGGCGACGTCGACGACGTGTGGGTCTACGCCGACATCTACGAGACCGATCTGGCGCGCGTCCACGCGGGCCAGGACGTCGAGGTCTCGGTGGTGAGCGTGCCCAAGCCCTTCCCCGGCAAGATCGACTACGTGACCACCATGCTCGACCCGCAGACCCGCACCGCGCGTCTGCGCTGCACGATCCAGAATCCCGCGCATACGCTGGAGCCCGAGATGCTCGGCACGGTTCGCGTCGCCGTGGCGCCGATCCAGGCGCTGGCCGTCCCGCGAGCCGCCATCCTCCACCTGGCCGGCCAGTCACTCGTCTTCGTGGACCAGGGGCCTTCGCCCGACGGGCGGACCCGTTTCGAGCGACTCCCCATTCTAGTGGACGAGAGCGGAACCGCTCCTTTCGTACCCGTGGAGCACGGCCTCGATGCCGGTCAGAAAGTAGTCGCGATGGGCGCGACCGCTCTCTCGAGCAAGCTGTGAACCTCGTTGAAGCAGCGGTGATGGACAGCACCGTTCACCGCCCTAGAATGCCCCCCGATGAACCAAGCCGAACGTCCCGTACCTCGCGTGCTCGTTGGCTCCGTGGCGACCGTCAAGAGCCGCACGCTCGAAGAGCTGGGGAAGGTCGTCGCCGACGAGGTGCGCGCCGCCCGCCTCGTTCTCGTACGCAGCGTCGTCGTCAACGGTGAGGTCGAGAACATCCAGCAGCTCATCTCGCACGTCTCCAACGACAACGAAGCCGACGCGATCATCCTGGTCGGCGGGACGGGCTTCGGACCGCGGGACTCGACCTGCGAGGCTATCGACGGCTTCGTCGAGCGGCGCATCGAGGGATTTGGCGACGAGTTCCGGCACCTCCTGCGCGTCGAGATGGAGCTCGGCTCGCACTCCTGGCTCTGTCGCGCGACGGCCGGCGTCTACAACCAGTGCCTCGTCTTCGCGATGACGGGACGCGCCCGCGACATCCAGCGCGCCATGCAGACCATCGTCGTGCCGACGCTGTCCGACGCGGTCGAGCTGGCGACCGGCCGGATGCGGAGCCTTCCCGTCGCGGATCTCCATGACGTCGACCACCTGCAGCCGCACCACGCGATCGCGCTGGGGAGCGATCCAGCCGAGCGCGGAGAGCTGCTCGCCCGCGATGAAATACTCGGCGACCGCGTAGTGGGAGGCGGCGAGGGAGTTGTCGAGGGTCGTGTCGAGCTGACCGATGGTCTTGTGGATGCTCCTGAAGTAGGCCTTCTGGTCGTCCCGTCCGCGCATCGGCTGCGCGCGCTCGAGCGTCTCCACGACGACGTCGTCGGTCATCGTCGCGACGTAGGCGGCTTCGTCGTTCTTCTCTAGGGCGTCGAGGGTCGCGCGCGCCGCGACGACGTCGCGCTCCTCCTCGGGCGAGTGCGTGCCTTCGATCACCTGGGGCGCGCCGCTGGGGGCCGGTGCAGGCGCGAGCCCGGCGAGCTCCTTGGGGCCGACACCGAGCTGCGCTTTGACGACCGCGGCGTCGAAGTAGACGTGGCAATCCGAGATCGTCCCGTCGTCCTTCGTGAAGAGAAGCGTCAGCCCGCGGAACGACGCGGGTCGGTTCGTGGCCGGCGCCCCCATCCAGCCTTGCGCCTGCACGCCCGTCATCGTCCACTCCACCGCCTGCACGCTGTCGGTGCGGAGAAGGCGCGTGATGGTCACGGTCCGCTTGTCGAACGCGCCGAAGAGGGTGCGGTGCCCCTGGACGACGGCGTCCTTCCCGCGCCCGTCGGGCAGGCCCGGGAACGCGAAGCGAACGTCGTCCGCGAGGTGCGCGGCCAGCGTTCCCAGGTCGGGCGAAGCGATGGCGGTCACGTAGGCCTCCGCGAGCGCCCTCTCCTTGGGCGTCGGCCCCGGCGCGGCGACGACCGCCCCGTGCGGGACGTCGAACGCGTGCCAGTCGACGGGAGCCGCCGGGGGCGCGTTGTTCTCGCTCGAGCACGCGACGAGGGTCAGTGAGGCGAACAACGACGGAAGACCGATCGCGAGGGGCGAGAGGGCACACCACATCCGAGAGCTCATCATCCTGGCACTCATCTCCGCGCGGCCGCCTGGCAAGGTCCGTGCTGGCATCGGTCGCGGGCCCCCAGTAGCGCAAGATGCCCCGGTGTGCGTAGGGCGATCGTGGGCTGGGGGTGATTTATTGAAGTAATATCCGCCGGCAACGGCGCGTCATCGTGTCCCGCGACGGCGGGCACGGCAGGGCGTTACGCCCTAGCTGACCTGGACGGGAGCGAAGGCATCTCCAGGAGAGGTCACGGCGCTGGAGTCGTGGTGCGCCGCTTGCTAAGCGGGGCCGCCTCAGATGACGTTGCCCCGCGCGGCCCGCCCCGCAATCGCCCTGGCTTTTCTCGTCACGCTCCTTTTCCCGGGGCGTGCCGACGCCGACGGGGTCGTGCCGCAAGCCGTCGAGATCCCGCAGCAGCTCACCCTCGATCAGTCGATCCAGATCCTGAGGACGCGAAGCCTCGACGTGCTCATCGCCGAGGCCGCCGTGCGGAGCGCGGAGGGCGACGAGACCGCCGCCTCGGCCGTGCCGAACCTGGCCCTGAGCCTGGGCTACGGCCGTGTGCTCCCCCCCTACTCGGTGAGCGGTTGCTCCGGGTGCTCCGCCAATCAGTACACGATAGGCCTGGCGGACCAGGCGGCCATCGAGGACTCGCTCTCGGGCAAGCGCGACCTGCGCATCAAGGTGGCCCACGCGGCGCTGCAGGCCGCCAAGCTCTCGCGCAACGACGCCCTGCGCAACATCCAGTTCCAGGTGAAGTCCGCGTACGCCGCCGTCGCCCAGGCGCAGCGCGGTCTCGCGTTCGCGAAGGAGAACCAGGCGACCAACGTCAAGACGCTCCAGCTCTTCCAGATCCGCCTGAAGAGCGGCGCGATCAACGAGGGCGACCTCGCCCGCGTCGAGACGCAGAAGCTCGAGGCGGATCAGGCCGTCGAGCAAGCGATGGTGACGGTGCGACAGGCGCGGGTCGCGCTGGCATTCCTCCTCGGCGTGCGCGGGCCCACGCCCGAGTTCACGGTCGACGACAAGGTGCTCGACTTCGCGGTCCCGCCGTCGCTGGCGACCGCTCAGCTCGACGGGCTGCTCCGCAGCGCATTCGAGCATCGGCCGGACCTCCAGGCCCAGGGCTACCAGCGGTCGAGCGCCGAGGCGGCCATCGCTCTCGCGAAGCGCCAGGTGTTCCCGGACATCACGGTGTCGGCGCAGTACACGCAGACGGGCGAGGGGAACGCCGCCATCCAGCCGCCGACCCTCAGCTTCGGCCTCTCGGCGCCGATCCCCATCTTCTACCAGCAGCAGGGCGAGATCCGGAAAGCCGAGGCGGCCTACGACACGCAGTCGCTGCAGCAGGCCAAGACCACGGCGCAGGTCGTCAACGACGTCTCCACCGCGATGGCCGGTTACGAGTCGACGCGGGCGCTGGTCGAGCGCATGGAGAAGCTGCTCAAGCCGAGCGCCGAGCGGGCCTTCTCGATCACGCGCCTCCAGTACGACAAGGGCGCGGCGACACTGATGGACTTTCTGGACGCGCAGCGCACTTACATCGCGACGAACGTCGAGTACTTGCAGGACCTGGCGAACTACTGGACGGCCGTGTTCCAGGTGGAACAGGCGGTCGGGACGGAGCTCCACTGATGAAGGCCACAAGCTATCGATACGGTTTGCTCCTGACGGCCCTCGCGTTCGCGAGCGCGGACATCGGCTGCCACAAGTCGCAGGCGGCCTCCGAGCCCGCGGGTCCTCTGCCGCCGCCAGGAGAGGTGTGGCTCTCGCAGCAGCAGGTGCTGGACGCGAAGATCGAGGTGAAGCCCGTCGCGGATCAGGACGTGGACGACACGATCCTGACGAGCGGGCGTGTGGCGCTCGACGACCTTCGGTCGGGCCACCTCTACTCGCCGGTCACCGGACGCGTCGTGAAGATCACCGCGCAGCTCGGCGAGCGGGTGAAGAAGGGGCAGCCCCTCGCGACGATCGAGTCGCCGGACATCGGCAGCGCGGTCAGCGACGTCCACAAGGCCGAGGCCGATCTCATCGCCGCGCAGCACGACTACCAGCGCAAGAAGGACCTCTTCGAGCAGAAGGCCGGCTCCGCGGCCGACCTCGAGGCGGCGGAGGACAACTACCGCAAGGCGAAGGCCGAGCTCGAGCGCGCCCGCCAGAAGCAGTCGCTCCTGCGGGTCGGCAACGCCGACGCCGTGACGCAGACCTACAGCCTGCCCTCGCCCATCGACGGCGAGGTCCTCATGCGCAACATCAACCCCGGCATCGAGGTGCAGGGGCAGTACAGCGGCGGCGCGACCCAGGAGCTCTTCACGATCGGCGAGATCGACAAGGTGTGGGTCCTCGCCGACCTCTACGAGATGGACATCTCGCGCGTCCACGTCGGGACGCCCGCGGACGTCACGGTCGTGGCCTACAAGGACAAGGTGTTCAAAGGCCAGGTGGACTGGGTGAGCGGCATGCTCGACCCCGCCACGCGCACCGCCAAGGTCCGCTGCACCTTCGACAACCCGGAGCGGCTCCTTCGTCCGGAGATGTACGCCACGGTGCAGATCTCGGTCGACCAGAAGCGAGCTCTCGCCATCCCGCGCAATGCGCTCCTTCGCCTCGGCGAGTACAAGGTCGTCTTCATCCAGGTGGGGGACGATCCGGGCCGGGTTCGCTTCCAGCGCGTTCCGGTCGACGTCGACGAGGGGGAGTCGAGCCAGTGGCTCGAGGTGAAGCACGGCCTCGAGCCGGGGCAGAAGATCGTCGTCAACGGGGCCATCCTCCTTTCGCAGAAG
The DNA here is from genome assembly GCA_050012715.1 of Polyangiaceae bacterium. GTDB lineage: Bacteria > Myxococcota_A > Polyangia > Polyangiales > Polyangiaceae > Palsa-1150. The sequence continues at coordinate 2,702 of JBEKGQ010000187.1, read as the reverse complement.
CTCTGAGCTTCTCGCGCTCTGATCCCGAGGACCCGCCGTCATGATCCAGCGAATCGTCGCAGGCGCCGTGCGCATGCCCATCGTCGTCTTCGCGGCGGCGGTGCTCCTCATCGTCCTCGGTCTGGCTGCATACAAGGAGCTCGACATCGAGGCGTACCCGAACCCGGTCCCGCCGCTGGTCGAGGTCATCACCCAGCCGCCGGGGTGGAGCGCCGAGGAGACGGAGCGGTACGTCACCATCCCCCTCGAGATCGGGCTCTCTGGGATGCCCGGCCTCGACCACATCCGCTCGCAGTCGCTCTTCGGCCTCAGCGACGTGAAGTGCTACTTCAACTGGTCGACCGAGTACAAAGAGGCTCGCCAGGAGGTCATCAACCGCATCCAGTTCGTTCAGCTCCCGACCGGGCTCCAGGCGCAGCTCTCGCCGTGGAACGCGATCGGAGAGGTGTACCGCTACCGGGTCGTCGGCAAGGGCTACACGCTAAAGGACCTGAAGACGGCCGAGGACTGGATCCTCGAGCGACAGTTCAAGCAGGTGCAGGGCGTCATCGACGTCACGAGCTACGGCGGCGAGAGCAAGGAGTACCACGTCGAGGTCGACCCCTACCGCCTGCGCGGGCACGGGGTGACGCTCAATCAGGTCACCACGGGGATCACGAACGCGAACCAGAACGTCGGCGGCCAGCGCCTGTTCATGGGCGAGCAGAGCTACGACGTCCGCGGCATCGGCCTGCTCGGCTCGCGCACCGCTCCCGTCCACGACATCGAGAACATCGTCGTCGCGGCGCAGAAGGGGACGCCCGTTCGCGTGAAGGACGTGGCCGACGTCGCCATCGGCTTCGCGCCGCGGCTCGGCATCGTCGGCTACAACGCCGATCCCGACGTCGTGCAGGGCATCGTGCTGATGCGCTACGGCGGCGAGACGCCGAGCACGCTCGAAGGGATCTACAAGCGGGTCGCCTACATCCGGGACAACCACATCCTGCCGCCCGGCATGGACATCGAGCCGTACTACGACCGCGGCCACCTCGTCGAGCTGACCACGCACACGGTCATGGAGAACCTGATCGTCGGAATGGTCCTCGTGAGCGTCGTGCTCTTGCTCTTCCTCGGGCACTTCCGCGCGGCGATCATCACCGCGATCAACATTCCCCTCGCGCTGCTGATCGCGTTCTGCGGGCTGGTGACGACGCATACCTCGGCCAACCTCATCTCGCTGGGGGCGGTGGACTTCGGCATCGTCGTCGACTCCACCGTCATCATGATGGAGAACATCTTCCGGCACCTCGGCCCCCACGGGAAGGGCACGATGCTGGACCGCATCCAGCAGAGCTCGCGTGAGGTCGCGACGCCGATGACCTTCTCGACCGTCATCATCGGCGTGGCGTTCCTCCCGCTCTTCACCATGACGGGCGTGTCCGGCGTCATCTTCGCGCCGATGGCGCGCACCTACGCGTTCGCCATCGGTGGCGCCATCTGCCTCGCCCTGACGCTGACGCCGGTGCTCGCGTCGAAGTTCGTGCCCGCGCAGTCCGAGGAGAAGGAGAGCATCATCATGCGTGTTCTCCACCGGGTCTACAACCCCGCCTTCGACCTCGCGATGCGCTTCCCGAAGGCCGCGGTCACCTTCAGCCTGGCGCCCATCCTCCTCTGCGCGCTCCTCTTCCCCCTGCTCGGGCGCGAGTTCATGCCCAAGCTCGAGGAGGGGAACTTCTGGATCCGCGCGACGCTGCCGATGTCGATCTCGCTCGATCAGAGCGCGAAGTACGTCGGGCGCATGCGCTCCATCCTCCGCGGTTGCCCCACCGACCCCGGCGTCGCGTGCGACGAGAAGACCCGCAAGTACCCGGAGGTGGAGACGGTGGTGTCGCAGCTCGGCCGCCCCGATGACGGGACGGACGTCTCGGGCTTCTACAACATCGAGTTCTTCGCGCCGCTCAAGCCCTTCGACGAGTGGCCGCGCGGCGTGACCAAGGAGAAGCTGACCGAGCAGATCAACAAGGAGATGTCCGAGGCTTTCCCGGGCGTCGTGTTCAACTTCTCCCAGTACATCTCCGACAACGTCGAAGAGGCCCTCTCCGGCGTGAAGGGCGAGAACTCGGTCAAGGTGTTCGGCAACGACCTCGAGAGCAACGAGAAGATCGCGGAGAAGATCGTCGACGTCATGGGCCGGGTTCGCGGTGTGGCCGACCTCGGGCAGTTCAAGTCGCTGGGCCAGCCGAGCATCAAGATCATTCCGAAGCGCGAGGTGTGCGCGCGCTACGGGCTCAACACCGGCGACGTGGACACCGTCATCCAGGCCGCCATCGGTGGGCAAGCCGTCACCGAGGTCTACGAGGGCGAAAAGTTCTTCGACCTCACCGTCCGGTGGAAGCCCGAATATCGCATGAGCCTCGAGGCCATCCGCGAGATCACGGTGTCGACGCCCGAAGGGGCCCAGGTACCGCTGGGGCAGATCGCCGACATTCAGGTCGTCGAGGGCCCGGCTATCGTGTACCGCGAGGACGGCGTCCGGTACTCGCCGGTGAAGTTCAGCGTACGTGGTAGGGACCTCGCCAGCACCATCGCCGAGGCTCAGTCCTCGATCGAGCGCGAGATCCCGCGGTGCGACAAGGCTCCGCCGGGGTGGAACAGCCTGTGTCGCCCCTACGACACGCGCCTCGAGTGGGGCGGCGAGATCAACGAGCTGCACGAGGCCGAGG
>JBEKGQ010000186.1:0-10434 GCA_050012715.1 Polyangiaceae bacterium | reverse complement strand
AACGGGACCCTCGTCCCGCTCAAGTACGACACGTGCACGCCCGAGTACATCGGGCCCGTCACCGTGCCGAGCATCGGGGTGGAAGCCGGGATGTGAAGGCGGGACGCTACTTCTTCCCGCGCTTCTTCAGCAGGTCACCCAGGGTCCCGAACCCGCTCCCCGCGGCTGTCTCGGCCGCGCCGCCGCCGCCCGGGGACTTGCCCTTGCCCTTGAAGCCCTCGAACTCCTTGCGCTCCTCGTCGTCCTTCAGCGCCGTGACCGACAGACGCATCTTGCCCTCTTCGAGCCCGACGATCATCGCCTTGAGCTTCGTGCCCAGCGCGAACGCCTTGCGGAGGTCGGCGCCGCGCGGGGTGCCCAGCTCCGACGTGGGCACGAGGCCGCGTCCCGCGCGCCCCTTCGTCCCGTCGATCTGCAGGAAGAGGCCGTAGCTCTCGACGCGCTCCACCGAGCCCGTGACCGCCTGGCCCACCGCGAACTTCACCGCGTCGGGCTCCGTGCTTCCGTCGAGGCTCACGCTCACCCCGGCGGCGGCCGCGGCCTCGATGGTCGGCGCGAGCCGCACCCCCTGGTCGTCGACGTGCACGACGCGCGCGCGAAGCCGGTCGCCCACCGCGGCCTTCGTCGCGCCGTCCGGCGTCCGGAGATCGACGGCCTCGATGAAGCCCTGCCGCCTTCCATCGAGCTCGACGAACACGGCGTCCTTGCCGACCTGGACGACCACCACCTCGAGCGTGTCGCCCACTCGGGGGCCGCGCGCGCGCGGTGCGGCCTTGCCCGTCTGCTCGAAGAGGGCGGCGAACGATTCCTTCGGAGGATCCGAGGCCATGGTCTTGTTTCCCGGCGGCGGTGCTGATGATTAGGGGTAATCGTACGTCGGCGGACGCTTGCCGTGCTCCACCTTGTGGAACCCGAGCGCCAGGGCGGCGGCGACGAGGTCCGGATGCTGCCCGCTGACCGCCAGCACTTCCTTCACGTAGTCGGTGCCGCGACGCTTGTCCTTCATGGCCCCCAGCGCCACCGCCGCGACGACCCGCGCCTCGAGCGCGGCCGCCGCCGGAGGCGGGTCGACCGAAGCCGTGCGGCCCTTCGCGCCCTCCGTGTTGCCGCTGGCCGCCGCCGCGTAGGCGCTGAGCCAGCTCGCCAGGGGACCGAGGACCAGCGGGAAGTGCGAGAGGAGAGGCCCGACCTCGTTCCCGTGGCTCCGCGCGACGAGGACGTACACCCGCTCCCACAGCACGCGGGGAGTCACCGTCCCGTGCTCGAGCGCCGTGATCGAGAGCGCGTCCGCCGCGTCGAGCTTGCCCTCGTACCGGGCGAGGCGCGCGAGCCGCAGCGCGCGCAGCGGATTCGACTCGGCTCCCTTGCCCCAGGCCGCCGCCAGCTTGTCCGCCGACGCGAGATCGCCCTCGTCGAGCGCGATGTCGATGGCGAGGAGATCGCTCCAGGGAGCGTCGTCGTCCGCCCCGAGGTTTGCCAGCTTGGCCGCGTCGAGCTGGAGCTTGCCGCTCAGCGCCTCGGGTGCCTGGACGAGCGCCGCGAGGAAGGGGAGCTTGCGCGCGTCGGCCGGCAGCGCTTCGAGCGCCCGCATCACGCCGTCCGCGTCCACCCGTTCGTAGGCCGCCGCGGCCCGCACGACCGCTACGTCCGGCGAGTTCGGGTCGAGGTCTTCCGTCGCCTTGAGCGCCTCGTCGAGGCGCCCGCCGAGCAGCGCCACCCGCGCCGCGAGCGCGCGCGCCGGCTCGTAGACGGCCGACAGCTGGAGCGCGGCGAGGGCGCCCTTGCGCGCCAGCGCCTCGTCGCCCAGCGGCAGGGCGATCGTCCCGAGCCACACCGCGGCCCCCGGCGACTCGGCCACCGCGAGACCGCGGACGATCCCGGCGCGGGCCTCCTCGGCGTTCTTCTTGTCGAACGCGCGCAGCGCGGCGATCGCGGACGGCACGAACTTCAGCCCCGAGGGCAGCTCCTCGGCGCGCTTGGCGACCTCGTCGACCTCGGGCGGAGCCGGCACCGACTCTCGGTTGGGATCGCGCCCCCAGGCGAGGGCCACGAGCGCGACCGGCTCCGCGCGATCCGGCATCGACTTGCGGAGCGCCTGCGCGAGACGCATCGCCTCTTGGGCGTTGCCGTCGATGGCGGTCGCCCGCGCCTGCGCGACCTGCGCGATGACCAGCTCCGGATCGAGTTTCGCCGCGGTCGCGTAGCGATCGCGCGCATGCGCATCGCCGGCGCGCTCGAGCGTGGCGCCCGCCACCATCTGGTACCAGGGATCGATCCCCGCCGGCCCATCCCAGCGAGGCAGCACGGCCGCCGCGCCCGCGGTATCCCCCTGGAAGAGGAACGACGCCACGCGCGCGAACGCGTACTTCTCCTCCGGTACGCCGAGCTCCTTGTTGCGCGCCATGGCGTCCTCGAAGGCCACGTCGGCGCCGCTCTGCACGAGCCCCACGAGCGCTCGCTCGCGAGTCCAGTCGAGCGCCCCGCGTGGGTTGCGCGACTCCAGCTGGAAGGCCTGGGAGATCTCCTTCTGCACGTCGGGCAGCGACCCCGGCTTGCCCGCGTGGAGCTCCGCCTCGACGGTGTCGAGCACCGCCTCGGCTTGCAGGTGCTCCTGCGCCCGCTTGTGACGGTAGAAGAAGTACACGCCGACGCTTGCGGCGAGAAAGAGCACCATGCCCACGATGAGGGTCGGGCCGCCCTTGCGCTTGGGCCCCCTGTTCGCGTTCGCCCACGCGGCGGCCGCCACCGACTTCTCCGTCGGTGGCTCGAAGACGCCCGAGAGAGCGAGCGCGTCGAGCACGTCCCGCGGGTGCGGCACCATCGGGGAGGTGGCCGGCCGGCGGGCGGCAGGCATTGGCGCGAAGGGCGCGGCGGCTGGCGCCATCGGCGCGGGCGCGCCGTTCGTGGGCGACTCGAACGGATTGCCGGACCGCTTGGGGATGGGCGCCGGGGACGTCGGCAGCGGCTGCTGCACGGAGATCTCGATCTCGCCCGACGCCGACGGGGCCGGGGCCCGCATGATGGCCGGCATCGCGGCCGGCGGCTCGAACGCGTGAGGCGCCGTCTCGGCCTCCTTGGCGTAGCGCGCCGGTGCCGGGGCGGCGGGAACTGGCGGAGCGGGGATGGGCGGCATGGCCCGCGGGGGGACCCCCGCCGCCGGGATCGGCGGAATCGGCCCCGCGCGCGTCGGATCCTCGTCGCTCTCCGAGTCGGAGCCCGAGTCCTGCACCGGCCGCACGTGAACCGCGGTCGTGCTGTCGCTCATGGAGTCGAGCGGCGGCCTCACCGCGTGGACCGTCGCGTGGGCCACCTCGGTGGCCACCGCGCGCGTCCCGGCCTTGGCCTGCATCGGGCGGAACACGCGAGCTCGCTCCAGCCAGAGCTGCGCATCCGGATCGCGCGCCCCGAGCTGGATGGACCGCTCGAGCACCTTCTCCGCCCGATCGGCGTCCCCACGTCGCAGCAGCACCTCGCCCAGCCAGCGATAGATGGTGCCGTCACGGGGGGCCTGCTTGCCGGCCGCCACGAGGACCGCCTGCGCGTCGCCGAGGCGGTGGGATTCCATGTACATCCGCGCGACCGACACGAGGACTCCCACGTCCGTCGCATGGCGCTGCGTCGCGAACTCGCCGACCTGCTGGACGAGCGGCCCGCGGGGAGTGGCCCGCAGCGCGTCACAGAGCGCGATGGTCGCCGCGGGGCTCGGGCTCTGTTTCCAGCGTACAACGAGCTCGTCGATCGATTCGGCCATGAGGGCGCGCGCGCGCAGGCCATTGTCTGACGAACGGAGGACGGAGGGTAGTGAAAGTCGTCAGCTCTTCTTCTTCGGGAGCTCCAGGCCGAGCTCCTTCATGACAAGCTGAAGATCCTCCCAGGCTTGGCGCTTCGCCTCGGTTTGCTGAGGGCTGGGGCGGAGGAGGTACGAGGGGTGGTACGTGGGCATCACGAGCGTCTGCCCGCGGTAGAGTTTCCACTGACCGCGCACCTTCGTGATGCCGAGCTTCGTGTCGAGGAGCGCCCCCACGGCGGTGTTGCCCAGCGCGACGATGACCCGGGGCCGGACCAGCGCGAGCTGCTCGTGGAGGTAGGGAAAACAGGCGGCCATCTCTTCCGGCTCGGGCCGACGGTTGCCGGGGGGGCGACACTTCAGGATGTTGCAGACGTAGACGTCCGTCTCCGGCGACAGGCCCATCGCCGCGATCATGCGGTCCAGGAGCTGCCCGGCGCGCCCGACGAAGGGGAGGCCCTGCGCGTCTTCGTCGGCGCCCGGGGCCTCGCCGATGAAACAGAGCTGCGCGTCGGGGTTGCCGCGGGAGAAGACGGTCTGGGTGCGCGTGGTGGAGAGGCCGCACTTGACGCAGGAGGCGACCTCCGCGGCGAGCTGGGGGAGGCGGGTGAGGCGGTCGGGCGCGAGCGCGGACGTGGGCGCGAGCGCGGACGTGGGCGCGGGCGCGGACGTGGGCGCGGGCGCGGGCGCGGGCGCGGGCGCCAGGGCGGGCGCGGGCGTGGGCGTGGGCGCGAGCGCGGGCGTGGGCGCGAGGGCGGGGGAGGCGGGCTTTTCGGTTCGCCGGGGGAAGCCGAGAGTCCCCGCGTCCTGGTGCCACTCGAGGTAGGCGCGCAGCGACGCCGCCAGCCCGGCCAGCTCTTCGCGGGGGTGATCGCTCATGTCAGAGCTCCGACCTAACCCCGTCAGCGCGAGAAGTGAACCCTCGCCTTCCAGGTTCCCGAAATCGGGGTTCCGTCGTGATCGAGCGCGCTCTGGTAGTGCTTGTTCATCGCGCAGCGGCGCGCCTCGCGGCCGAAGCCGTTCCCCGGGTCCTGCGTGATGCGCACCGCGGTCGGCGTGCCGTCCGGCTGCACGTCGACCTGGAGCGAGACGAACGCCTCGTCGATCTGCGCGGTGTCGGCTTCGGACGGGAACGGGCAGCTCCACTGCGAGCCGCCGCTGAGCGATGCTCCCCGCGAGCGATCCGGGCCCGCTGGCGCCGGCGCCGCCGCCTGGGGCTTTCCGGTGCCTCCGGAGACTCCGGCCTGGCTGGGCATCGTGTGAACGGCGTTCGGGTTCGTCCCGTTGCTCGCCGTGAAGCCGCCCGCGAAGGTGTCCGCGTTTCCGGTCACGATGGTGTTCCCGGTGAGGTCGAGCGGCTCGTCGGGCTTCGGCTCCGCGGTCAGCACCTTCGCCGCCTGCGCCGGGGAGGGGGGCGGCGGAGGGGCCTCGTGCGGGGTCACGCGCGCCGGGACCGGCTCGGGCTTGTTCTCCTGGACCACCGGCGGGGGCGGCGGCGGAGGCGTGTCCTCCTTCATGATCTCGATCTCTTCGGGCGTCTCCCGCAACGGGCTGACGTGCGTCGCCCGCCACCAGGCGAGAAGCAGCGCCAGCGCCATCACCCAGACGAGCAGCACCGTCCCCGCCGACGTGAATCCGAACCAGGCCGCCAGGCCCGACGTCTTCGCGTCGAGCCCGAGCACCTTGCTCATCGGATCGTCGTACGGCACCGCGCCCGCCGTCGCGAACGCAGGCAGCGGGCCGTGGCCCCGGCCGTTCGTCGTCCGCGTGGTGCCCGTCGCGCTCGCCATGTCAGTGGCCCGGGGGAGCGACCGGGGTGACCCCGAAGGCGATCTTGTTGATGTGGGACTGCTTGAGGAGGTCGAGCACGTGGATCACGCGGCCGTGCGTCACCGCCGCGTCGGCCTTGATGACGGCGCGAAGGTCCGGGTGGGCCGCCACCATCTCCCGGGCGGGCTCGACGATCGCGTCGTCGTTCACCACCGGCTTCTGGTTGACGAACGCGCGTCCATCCGCGGTCATGACGATGCTGAGAACCTGCTGCACCTCGCTGCTTCCGACCGCCGACTTCGGCAGATCGAGCGGCACCGTGGTGTTCATGGCGATCTTCGTCGTCACCATGAAGATGATGAGCAGCACGAGCATGATGTCGACCAGCGGGGTCACGTTGATCCCCGTGATCGCGTCGTCGCCCTGGTAGGTCGCGCCGCCGGCCATGATCGTCAGTTCCTCTCGGAGTCTTCGGACTGATCCTTGCGGGACGGCCGCTCGGCCTTCGCCTCGAGGACGTCCGCCGGCGCGTCACCGGCCGGCACGGCCGTCGACTTGAGGTGGGCGAGGAGCAGGTGCCCGAGCGCCTCCGTGTTGGCGAGCGTGCCGCGGACGATCCGCTGGAAGGCGTTGAAGGCGGCCACCGCCGGGATGGCGATCAGGATGCCGATGGCCGTCGCCACGAGGGCCTCGGAGATACGCCCCATCAGGGCCTGGTTGGCCATCTGCTGGCTGGCCGCCTGCGTCGACCCGACCGCCTCCGCGAGGGTGCCCTTGCTCAGCTCGTCGAACGCCGCGAGGATGCCGATGACGGTTCCGAGCAGCCCGATGAACGGGGCATTATTTCCCACCGTGCCGAGGTAAGCGAGACGCTTCTCGAGCTTCATCCGCTGGAGGGCGCTCGCTCCCTCCATCGCCTCCTGAGCCGCCTCGACGCCGTGGTCCGCCTCGACCAGGCCGGCCACCACGACCGCGGCCTCCGCGCTGCGCGAGGCCTCGAGCCGGCGACGGGCGCCGGGGAGGTCACCGCCGCGCAGCAAGCGCCCGAAATCACGCATCAAGCCCTCGACGTCGTCCCGCAGCGACCAGAACAGCCACGTCCGCTCGAGCATGATGGCCAGAGAAATGATGCTCAAGAGGAGCATCAGGACGAGGATCCACCCCGTGCCGATCCCGACCATCGCCGTCTTCACTCGTTCGATCAGCGAGTTCACTTAGGAATCCTCCGAAGCATTGTCGTCCTGGCGCTCTTCCTCACGGGCTTCCGTCGGTTCGGGCGTGTGCCCCAGGGTGAAGACGCTCGCAAGCACGGTGGTCGCGTACGCCCCTTTCGGTAGCACAAAGTAAACCCGCACGCAGTCAGCTGCATGCCCGCCATCTTGCTCCGTTCGCTCCCAGCGGAGGTCTTGCACCCACATGCGAAGGGGGCGGCGGGTCCCTTCGCCCAGCCGTCGCGTCGCGGCGAGATCGAAGCCTTCCCCTAGGGTTGCAGCCGCGATTCGCCGCTCCAGCTCGGCGGGGCCCCCTTCCGGCCAGCGCATGCGAGCCCCGATCATCGGGCCCGTGGCGGAGACTTCGCCGGTCGCGGCGCGCTCCCGGTCCGTCTGAACGTTCGAGCAGAGGAACAGACCACCGGATGAACGAAGTTTTAACAGATCCCCCTCGAGCGCGGTCGTCCACGTCCCGTCCGCCACCCGGGCGTCGAGCACCGCGTTGAACACCGCCGACTGCAGGGACGACCAGAGCAGTCTCTGCATGCGAGGATCGCGCGGGCCTCGCTCCTTGCCGGTGAGCCAGGCGACGGCGCGCGCCGCGTTGTCCCCTGCGTTTCCGAAGCGCTGCGCGCCGAACGCGTTGGGCACGCCCTCGGACGCCACGCGCGCCAGCGACCGCTCGACCTCGTCCATGCGCCCGCGAGGGACGTCTCGCACGGCGATGGTGAAGCGGTTCCCGGCCAGGTGCCCCGCCTTCATCTTGTGCCCGTGAGGGGTCGCCTCGTGGACGACGATGCCGGGGAGCGTCAGGCCCCTCGCGCGCTCGGCGAGGGCGGCCGACGTCGTGCCTCGCGGCGTCTCCAGCGAGATCGTCTGGATCGTCACCGCGCGCTTGTCCTTCATCCCCGCAAAGCCGGCCGCCCGCGGGTCGCACTCGAGCGCCCGCGCGATGGCGCGGCCTGCGTCGACCGTCGTGCGATCGGTCTTCGTGAAGCGCACGAAGACGTGCGTCCCCTCGCCGGCGGGCGCGTAGGCCGGCAGCTCCTCGACGACGAAGTCCTCGGGGTGCCGCTTGATGAGGCCGGGGGGGAGGTCGGTCATGGGGGTCGGCGCAGGGGAGCGCATACCACGACGGCCCTGGCGCGGGATGGGCGGCGGGGAGGCCGAGGAGGGGTGCTATACGCAGGCACGTCATGCCGGATGACGAGGCCCTGGCCGCCGCTCGCAGCCGCCTGGGACACGTGCTGCGCGGCAAGTACCGGCTCGACCGCGTGCTCGGGGCCGGAGGGATGGCGGTCGTGTACGCGGCCACCCACCGGAACACCAAGCAGTTCGCGATCAAGGTGCTCCACGCCGAGCTCTCGGCGCGCGAGAGCATCCGCACCCGGTTCCAGCGCGAAGGCTACGTCGCGAACTCCGTGAAGCACCCCGGCGCGGTGACGGTGCTCGACGACGACGTCGGCGAGGATGGCTCGGCCTTCATCGTGATGGAGCTCCTCGAAGGGGCGGCGGTGGACCAGCTCTGGGTGGAGCACGCCCAGCACCTGCCGCTCGGGCTCGTGCTCTCGATCGCGGACGCGCTCCTCGACGTCCTCACCGCGGCGCACACGCGCGGCATCGTCCACCGGGACCTGAAGCCGCCGAACCTCTTTCTCACCTGCGACGGCGCCCTCAAGGTGCTCGACTTCGGCATCGCGCGCCTCCTCGACGACGGGGGTGGGCCGGGAGTGACCACGACCAGCGCCGCCCTCGGGACGCCCGCGTTCATGGCCCCCGAGCAGGTACTCGGCAAGCCCGGCGACGTCGACGCGCAGACCGATCTGTGGGCGGTGGGGGCGACGATGTTCTCGCTGCTCAGCGGCGAGTTCGTCCACGCCGGCACGAACGCGACCCACCTGATGATCAACGCCGCCACGAAGCCGGCCCGCTCGCTCGGGAGCGTCGTGGACGGGGTCCCTCCCGCGATCGTGGCGGTCGTGGACCGCGCCCTCGCGTTCGACAAGATGGCGCGTTGGGCCAGCGCGTCGCAGATGCGCGCCGCCCTTCGGGACGCGTGCGTCGAGGCGACCGGGGCCCCGATCGCACCCCTGCCGAAGATGGACGTGCGGCCGGAGGCGGGGGGCCCCGGAAAGCCGGACACGGGGCCAACGGCGTTCGCCCCGACGGTCGACTCGTCCGAGCCGGTCTCGGCGCCGCGGCCATCCCGTCCGCGCCCTGCTCGTCGCTCGTTCACGGCGCGAGACGCGATGGTGATCGCGGTCGCGGCGATCGCCTTGAGCCTCGGGGTGGCGGTGACGCTGCATTTCCGGCGGCCGACCGGCGGCGGTCCGGACGTGCCGGTCGTCTCCACGCGAGGCGACGTCCAGGAGGCGTTCCGTCACGCGGTCGACTCGTTCCTCGACGCCGACATCGAGGGGGCCGAGCGAGGGTTCGCGCAGGCCGTCGCCGAGGAGCCGGACCAGCCCTGGTCCCACCTCGGGCTCGCCCTGACGTACGCCATGGAGCAGCGCTTCCAGGAGGCCCAGATCGAGCGGGCCTCGGCGCTCGATCTCGTCCGCCGCGAGCGGCGCGGGGACGCCCGCGATCAGGAGCTGCTCGAGCTGCTCGAGCTCCTGGGCTCGACCGATTCGAGCGCGTTCGCGGAGCGGTACGCCCGGTACCGCGCGGCCAACCCGGGCTACCTCCTGGGCCTGCAGACGATCGCCTTCTATGCCACCGACGATGGCACCCGCGAGCAGCGGGTAGGCCGCTTCGAGGACGTCCTCGCGGTCGACCGGCGGCATCCGGTGACGTACCTCACCGAGTCCTGGCTCTACCAGAAGCTGGGCGATCCGATGGCGGCCCGCGCGGCGCTCGACGCCGGGCTCACGCGTCGCGTGACCGCGCCATGGCTCCTCGATCAGCGCGGCGCTCTGCTGCTGGCCGAGGGGGACTACGAGGGGGCGAAGCGGGACTTCCGCGAGGCCATGAGCCACAACGGCCCGCAGCGCGCGATGGTGCACTACGCCCTCGCGCTCCTTCGCTCGGGAACCCCGGAGGACGAGGCGCTGCGCCGCCAGCAGGTGGCCTCGATGACGGCCATTCCCGACCCGGACATGCGGGCCGAGGTGCTGTGCCAGCACGCGATGGGGCTCTACGCGGTGGCGCACGTCGCCGCGGCCGACGCGCTGCTTCAGGAGGTGCTCGCGTCGGCCGGGAGCACCAAGGCCGGCACCATCGTCCGCTGCCTCCTCCCGCCGACGTGGAGTGACCTCCCGCTCGCTCGCTACGACCAGGCGGAGCACCGCCTCGGGCTCCTCGCGAAGCTCCTCGTCCGGCCCGAGATGAGCCGCGACGAGGTCCGGCCCGCGGAGTGGATGTTCACCGCCCTCGAAGGAGCGGTGCAGGCCGAGACCGGGAAGCTCGACGAGGCCGACGAGCACCTGCGGGCCCTGGCCGATCCCTCCGTGCACGAAGCCCTGCACGCGTTTCTGAAGTCGGAGCTCGAGGCGCGTATTCAGATGGCCCGAGGTCAACCCCCGAGGCAGACTCCGGCGGTCGCGAGCCTGTCCCTGCGGGCCCGCGCCGCGCACCTCCGGGGGCGAGCTGGTGAGCGTGACGGCGACGATACGGCGTCCCTGGCGGGGTACGGGGCGCTCTTGGACATGTCTTTGGAGTGCTCGC
>JBEKGQ010000185.1:0-18674 GCA_050012715.1 Polyangiaceae bacterium | reverse complement strand
GGCGACGTCTACGTGGCCAACTCCGACGGCTCGGGTGCGACTCGCCTCCTGCAGAGTCAGCAGCTCACCGGATGCTTTCCGCAGCTCGGCTTCGCGGGGTCCTACGCGATCGCGTCTCACTGCGACGTCGCGCGCGGAACCGGTCCCTCCACGACGATATCCTCTTTCCAGTCGCCGGCGTGGACTCGCGCGGACCTGATGACCAGCGCGGAGAACATCTGGTCGGCGGACAACGCCGCCACGATCGTGCTCGTGTCGACCAGCAACGGCCTCATGGTCGTGCCCATCGGCGGCGGCGGCAGCACGATGATCGATCCGTCGGGCTTCCTCGGGCAGCTAATCTCGGGTGGCGCGATGGCGGTCTACAGCACGACCGGCGGCGCCCTGCGGAGCTCGACGATCAAGCCCCCGTCCCCCACGACGCTGGCGCCCGCCTTCGGAGGGTTCTACGGGGTGTCGCCCTCCCAGGCCTCCGTCCTCTACTACCGAAACCAGGCTTCGACCGGCACGGACATGGTGCTGACGTCGATCTTGGCGCCCACGACGCCGCAGGTCCTGTCCAGCGCGATGAACGGCTCCGTCAACGGCGCCCCTTTCACCGCCGACTCCACGTATGCCCTCTACTCCACCGGCAACGACGTGTGCACGGGGGCGGCGGCGTTCAACGCCTATCCCGTCAATGGCGGGTCCGCCATCCAGCTCGGCAGCAACGTGTGGGGGGACTGGAGCGCCAGCGGCGCGAAGGTGATCTTCAACGACAACTTCGTCGCGACCGGCGGCCTCCGCTTCGGTCGGGCGGACATCGAGGTCGTCGACCTCGCCTCCGGTACGACTCCCACCCAGATCATCAGCCAGGCCGACGCCGTCGTCGACGTGAGCCCCGCGGGGGATTCGGTGATCTACTCGTGGACCGTACAGCCGGGCGCGCAGGCGGGGATCTACGTCGCGCCGCTTCCCTGAGAGCGCGTCGAGCTTCATTGGCGTCAGGGCTGTCCCGCGGCGGCTTGCCCTGGTCGTCGTCCGGCGTCGCGGACGGCTGGGTCGGGAACGCGTTGTCCAAGGTAGGCGCGACGACCGACGCGGTGGCGGTCGGCGCCGGCGGCGACGACGCCCGCGCCGAAGAGGAACAGGAGCAGGAAGACCGCGCGCCGCGGCTTCTCCTGGTCCATCAACGCGAGGCGCGGCGCCAGCTCCTTCCGTTCTTCTCCTCCCTGCTTGCGAGGAACTCGAGGAGCGCCGCGTGTACGCCGCCGAGGGACACGCCCGACGGCGGGGGAGGCTCGCTGGCAACCGCGGACACGGCGCGTCCGGATGACGCCTGCGGGCGGCGCTACGGGCGGTACGACGCCGCACACCGCCTGAGTGGCTGAGCAGTCGGCAGCGATTCGGCGGTGACGAGGGGGGGGCGCCTCCAAAGCGAGGGAGGCGCCTCCGCGGCGGTCGCTGATTCAGCCGAGCAACCACTCGCTCGAGTCGAGCCGGTCGCGTCGGGCGTCGCCGGCCTCGACGTCCTCGAGGTCGCGCAGGAGCCGCGCCGGAACGCCGCCCACGAGCGAGTTGGGAGGCACGTCTCGGGCGACCACCGCTCCCGCCGCGACGACGGAGCCTCGCCCGACGCGGACGCCCGGCAGGACCACGACGCGCGACCCGAGCCAGGCGCCGTCCTCGATGTGAACGGGACGAAAGACGCGACGGCCGCAGCGCTGGTCCGGGCCCTCGATCACGTGGTCGGCGGTCACGAGCATCACGTCGTAGCCCGTGTACACGTGGGCTCCGATGCTCACGGGGGCGGTCAGATCGACGTGCAGGGGTCCCGTGATGTGGCAGCCCGCCCCGATCGTGAACAGATGCCGCACCGAGCCGCTGCCGGTGAAGCGGAGCGGGCCCGCAATCAGGGTCGTGTGGGGGATCTGGACGCCGAGCGCGCGAAGCAGAAGCGTACGCACCCGGTTGCACGTATTGGGGGGCACGGCGAGCGACACGGCATGGGCGCCGATTCGGCAGGGGTCCAGAGCGAGCTCCTCACGGATCGCTCGCCGCAGTCTCTGGGTCGAGATCATTCCGAGCTCCTCCGTCGCCGGTAGGAAGCACGAATCCGTCCATCACGTCCTCGCCGGATGGCGGCATGCGGACTGCTTTCACACGGAGCTGAGCACGTCGGCGCGGAAATGCCGCCGTGTCCGCCATGGAGCCAACGACCCAATGACCATCGTCGCACACCCCGCCGAAACGTCCCCGGCCGCTCTCGCGGGTGACTTCCTTACTCCGGGCATCGATAGCTCCTGGGACCACGCAGACTGGCAGCGTGTCTGGTTGCGGACGCAACGGCTGCAATGGCGGACTCTCGCCCTGGTACCGGGCGACGAGCGGATCTCGACGCTCGACGTGGCCACGATCATCGCGCGGCTTGCTTTCGACCACGGGGAGATGCTGCGGGTCGCCGACGCGCGCGGGCTTCGCCCCAAGGACGTCGAAGCGTTCCTCTACGGCTGTCGCTGGGAGACCGACCAGGGCAAGCGCATCGTCTTTGCGACCTGGTCGACGTCGACGAACGCGGTCACGGTCCCCATCGCCCGCGCGGCGGACTGCGTCATCCTGTGCGCGTCCCTGGGCTCCACCTCGCTGAAGGACATCCGCTCCACCGTGGACGACGTCGGGAAGGAGTACTTCCACGGTAGCCTCCTCGTCACCGCCTCGACGAGCGGCGGGGCGATGCTGGCGCCGACCGCGCCCGGCGCCTGAGGCGCCGCGCGGTCGGGCTACTCGGCCGGTCGCGGGTGCAGCGCTCGAACCTGGTCCGCCGGAGCCAGTCGGTTCTTGAGTCGGAGGATGGGCTTCTCGAAGAGCTCGTAGCTGACGGCGGCCACGACGATCGAGAGGCCGGCGCCCACGACGGCCTCGATCCCCATGGCGGCTCCGAAGCCGACTCTCGCTGCAAGCGCGTCGAAGATACCGCGGTGCTCGACCATTCCGTACGCGATGATGCCGTGGAAGACGTAGAGACCGTAGCTGCGAGTGCCCACGAAGCAGATGACGCGGTTCCCGAGCAAGCGGTCGGCGAGCCCCCCCGACTTGGCGGCGAGGCTCGCCGCCAGCCCCGCGCCGAACGTGAGGGCGACCAGCGTGGTCCGGACCGGCAGGACCACGTCGAGGAGCGTCCCTCCCAGCGCGTTCCACGCGGAGGTCAGGAGGACGAGCGCCGCAAACGGGCCGATGCAGAGGCGCGCGGTCCGGGCGACGCGCTCGAGCCCCACCGATCGAATGGCGAGCGCGACGAAGCCTCCGATGCAGAGGGCGTCGAAACGGCACGGGGTCAGCACGACCAAGGCGACATCCCCCGCCCCGGCGAACGACAGCGCGCATCGTAGAGCGAGCGCCAGCGCCGCCACGACGACGCACGCTGCGAGGAGCGATCGGCGGCCGAGAGCCAGGACGACCGCCGGCCACACGAGGTAGAACTGCTCCTCCACGGCCAGCGACCAGAAGTGACCGACGTAGGGAAGCGCCCAGGCCTGGTGAACAGCCAGGTACCAGTTGCTCGCGTACAGCCACAGCCAGCTCTGATGACGCGCAGACTCGCCGAGCCCCGGCGGGTAGGACATCGGAAGGGCCGGGAGCAGGATGAACAGCGCGGCGAGGACGCCGTAGTAGAGCGGGAAGATGCGCAGCGTCCGGCGGACGTAGAAGTTGCGAAAGTAGCGAGGCGACGTCTTCGAATCGTAGAGCAGTCCGGTGATCAGATACCCGGAGAGCACGAAGAAGAGGTCCACTCCCCAGATGCCGTAGTTGGCCAGCTTCACGAGCGCGCGTCCGACCATGGTGTATGCGGGCGAGTCGCCGATGAAGTGAACGCACAGGACCATCAGGATGGCCACGCCGCGCACCCCGTCGAGGACCACCACGTGCGGTCCCACCGCGGGCGTTGCCGACGGGGGCGGGCTCTCCCGGCTCATTGGACGCTCGCCCGGGCTTCGAGGAGCTCGCCGTAGAAGCCCGAGAGCGTCTCGACCGCCCGCGTCCAGCTGTACTCGGAGACGACGAGCTCGCGCGCCGCTGCTCCGAGGCGCGATCGCAGGTCGACGTCGTCCAGCACCCGGCCGATCTCGGTGGCGAGGCTCTCCGGGTCGTCCGCGATGAGCAGGTCGCGACCGGGCACGACGGCCAGGCCCTCCGCGCCGAGAGTCGTCGACACCACCGCCTTGCCCGAAGCCATCGCCTCGAGGATCTTGAGCCGTGTGCCGCCGCCGATGCGCAGCGGGACGATGACCGCGTCGGCGCGCCGCAGCCATGGGCGAAGGTCCTCCACCACGCCCGTGACCTCCACATTGGCGCTCCGCTGGGCAAGGATGGACTCGGGCGGCTTCCGGCCGACGATGCTGAGCCTCAGGCTCGGGTAACGCGCCGTGAGCCGAGGGAAGACGTCGTGGAGAAAGAAGTTCACGGCGTCGGTGTTCGGGAAGTAGTCGATCGCACCGAAGAACAGCAGCGAGGGCGGCTCCTCCGAGACGACCGGTGGCGCCGGCCGAAAGAACTCGACGTCGACCCCGTTCGGCACGACGGCGGTGCGCGCCGCCGGCTCGTCCGCCAGCAGCATCTGCTGATCGCGGGTGGAGGTGACGGTACACCCGTCGAGGTGCGTCCACGCGTACCGCTCCTCTCGCCGCACCTTGCGCCACTCGATCGCGCTGTATGCTCGCCGTACCGGGTCGGCCTCCGCTGCCGCGGTCCGTCTCACGATTTCGTATTCGATGTTGTGCTCGTCCAGGCACAGAATCGGTCGCGGCCGATGATTGACCCGAGCGCACGTGGCGGCATAGCCGGCCATGGGTGCGAGCTCGAAGTGTACGACGTCGAACGGGTGGGCGAGCATCTGCTCGAGCGCGGCGCGGAAGGGCTCTTCGCTGTGGCCCCACCACTCGTAGCTGTGGAGAGAGCCCAGTGAAGCCAGCTGCCGCAGGCGCTTCATGCCGTGGCCGCCGTGGTACGTGGGGTTCGAGACGGTGACGACGCGGTGGCAATACTCCTCGGTGCAGCGAATTGCCTCCTCCTGGTCCTCGTGGGGGTCGACGAGGGAAAGGACCGACACGTCGTTCGACCGGGCTACGCCGGAGATCAGCTCGTGTAGCCGCCGCTGCGCCCCGAAGGTCGGCGGGCTGGGCAGGAAGGGCGTGACGAAGAGCACCTTGAGGCCCTCACGCGCCGTGCCCGCTGAACGCACGGGCGGCACTTCGATTGCTTCTCGAAAACCTGAGAGGTGGCCATCGGTGCAGAAACTCATCTTGATCTCCATCATCCTCGTCGACGTGATCGTCCCGCTCTGGGCGGCTCGTGATCGAAATGGCATCCGTGGAATGAAAAAGGCGCTTTTTTGCGTGGGCGTCTACAACGTCATCTACTTGTTGCTGGTCATGTTTGTGTTTCCGCGACTCGGGTAGGCCCCCACGCCGTCGCCGGCACGGCGCGCGGAGACGGCTGCGCGCTCGCACGAAGGGTCGGCCAGGCACCGGTCGCGACCGCCAGCCGGCTGGACACGGCGAGCGCCGGCGCGACCAGGAAGACGCTGGTCCACGTGCCGAGCCCGAGGTCGCCGTAGCAATAGGCCAGGTACACGACGACGATGGCGATGGCGGTCAAGGCGACGATTCGGTCGTCCGCCGCGGTGGCGTGCCGATAGGCGCGCGCGGCCAGGAAGACACCGGCCACGAGGATCATCCAGAGCGCGGTGAACCCGATGAGACCGCCGTAGGCCCAGAGGCCCAAGATGCTGTTGTGAGGCAAGAATCGGTAGAGGGCGTAGTCGTGCGAGATGTCCGGGAGCCAGACGATCTCGTCGTACCCGTGGCCGTAGCCGGTGCCGACGATCGGGTTGTGGCGGAGCGTGAAGAACAAGTCGTAGTTCTCCAGGTCGCGCCACATGGTCGACGGGTCCGCCTTGGAGTCGACCACCGAGCGCAGGGTGTGGATAGGGCGGAAGACCGCCGACTCGGAGCTCCACCCGATCGCCGCGTAGGCCAGAAGAAGAGGGGAGAACCCCACGAGCCCGCGATAAAAGGCGCGCTTGGCCGTCGACCACGGCGTCAGAAGCACGACCGCGAGAACCCCCACCGCGAGCTCCACCCACGCCAGGCGCCGGCCATTCGCGATCATCCCGGCGAGGAGCAGCGGCAGGACCACGGCGACGAGGAGCGCCCGGTGGCGTCGCCGGTGGATCACTCGAGCGAGCACCGCGCAGAACGCGACCGAGAAGAGCATCGAGTCGGCATGCGTCGTCGCGTATTGGAGGAAAGTCTCCCCCGCCGGCGGAGCCACAGTGGCTCGGATGTAGATGGCGAGGACTGCCTTCAGGCATGCCGCCGCTACGACGACCTTGCCCACGGCCAATCCGTCCCGTGCCGTCCGGAAGCCGGCCTGAAAGAGAAACACCAGCGCCGGCAGGTACACGACCCGCTGGACCTGCCAGAGCGAGCTGGAGACGTCGGGGTCGGCTCGCCCCATCCCGTACGCCCACATCCACGTCACCGCCGCGAGGCTCATCCCGGCCAACCAGCCGATGGGGCCGACGTCCGCATCGGGTCGAGCGTCGATGCGCGAGCCTTTCAGGTAGCGAACCGCAGCGACGACGAACAGGTATGCGAGGATCAGATCGAGACCGGAGAAGGCGAGTGCCTTGTACTGCGGGAGCGTGACGTTGAGGTGGACGAGCAGCGCCGCGCCGACCTCGTAGAAGGGAGATTTCCATTGCCCACACGCGGGCGTGTCGCTCGGGTTCTCCAGCGTCAGCGCGAGAAAGATCGTGATCAGCAGGGGCCACCGGAGCGGGACCCACCAGGCGAAGTAGAGGGCGCCGAGGACGATGGCGGGAGTGAGCGCCAGGATCGGGTCGCCCTCGCCGACCCGGATGCAGAGGATCGTGACGCCGACGAGCAAGACGAAGAGCGTCGGGACGACGAGGCGCTTCACGTTCTCACCCATCCGCGAGCTGCTCGGGCAACGCCAGCTCGCCGAGAATCGGGCGCTCGAGCAGGCGTTCGAGCTGCCAGGGCTCGACCAGGCGGCCCCGCTTCAGGTCGAGCAGGACGGTGAGCAGGAACCCGCAGAGGATCGATACGACGAACGCGACCAGCGTCACGACGGGGATGTTCGGCACACTGGGACTCCTCGGGAGCCGCGCCGGAGTGACGACCGTGTAGCGATACTTGAACGCCGCCTTGGCCGTCTCGAGGTCGATCTGGGCGCCCTGGATCTGAGCCCGCAGCGCGGCGTACTTGTCCATCGCGTCGCGAAGCCGACCGCGGGCGTACACCATGGCCGGATCGCGGTCTTCGCGGAGGTCCAGCGCGATGCGCAGCACGTCACCCGGGAGCTGGGGAGGCGCGGCAGAGACGGCACCCATCCCGGGAGAAGCGGGAACCCAGGTGGCCGGCGGTGCCGACGCGGGTTCCGCGCCGCTCTCCGCGGCGGCCGACGCCGCGTCCTGCGCGGCCCTGAGCGCCACGATCTCTTGACGAAGCTTGGTGACCTGGGCCGACTCGACGGAGAGACCGGCGATCGAGTGCTTCAGGTCGACGATGGCGGGATGGCTCTCGGTGAACGTGGCGCGGGCCTCCGCGAGACGAGCTTGCAACTCGGAGAGCTGACGCCGCCGGAGGTCCTCCAGCTCGTCGATGGCGCGTTGCTTGGCCTGTATCTCGGGGCTCGGCGGCTCCGGCGCGGCGTCGGGCCGGCTCACGTGCGGCGCGACCGGCCTCGGCGCCAGGACGACGCGAGGTCGACTCGGGGATGCGGGCGCCGGACCGGCCGCCTTCGACGCATCGTTCGCCGGCCGCATCTTCTCGATCGCTTCGACCGCCTCATCGACGTCCGTCTTCATGATGCCGGCGTGCTTGGTCAGAATCTCGATGGACTCCGACAGGGCCGTCACCTCTCGCGCGTAGCGCGCGGCCAGAAAGGCGCGCTGGGCCGCGTCCACGAGCCGGCACGCCATGGCCGCGTCGGGCCAGTCGATGGCAATCGTCACGGTGCTCCCGCCAGCCGAATTGGTCCCTTCGCTCGTCCAGACCACCAGCTTGCTCTCGAGTCGCCTCACGAGGTCGTCGAGCCGGTCCGCTTCCGACTCGTCGTGGCGGCGGAACAGCCGGACGACCGCGTCCTTCGCCCGTTGCGCGGGCGCGCGATGGTCTCGTGTGTAGTTGAGCAGGTCGGTCTCGCGAATCAGCTCGTGGAGGTTTTCCTCGCGGAGGAGCCTTCGTCTCGACGTGATAGGTCTTCGGGAGCAAGAAAAAGGATGCCACCGTCGCGCCCATGATCGAGATGAAGACCGCTGCGAACAGGGCCCGGTGCCTCCGCGCCGCACCCCACACGAACGAGACGTACCCACGAAGCCTCTGACCATCGCGTCGGTCGAACAGGCCGGCCGCCCGCTCCGGGGTCTCCTCCGGCTCGTCGTCGCGGCCATCCAAGTTGGTTCTCATGCGGACAGCTGCAGGAGCACGCCGCGTTCCAACTCGACGATGCGAGTTGCGCGCGTCTTGCCGGTCCTCCTCGTCGCACGCTCGCCACATGCAGTGGCGATAACGCGCTCCAGCGGTTCGGTCGTCATCGGCGCGGTCGTCGAGCGAGACGGGCTCATGCGCTCGCCGTTGGCCGCTGCGGCAAGATTGTGACGGCAACGAGCTCGGCCACGGCCGCGCTCAGGGTCGCGACGCTGCCGAAGACGCGCGGGGTCAACAGCCGGTCGGGGAACTCGATGTCGAACTGGTTCTCGAGGGCCAGCATGACCTCCACGCCGGCGCGGGTCGTCATGCCGGCCTGATAGAGATCGGCGTCCTCGGCCAGATCCCGGGCGTCGATCTTGAGCCGTGCGTGCTCGTGCAATATCTTCCGGACTTCTTCTTTCATGTCGACCCGCCCTTTCGACGTCGTTCCTTGCCAGGCGGCCCCAAGAGACGTCATTTGCGGGTCACCAGGTGAAACCGGGACGCGTCGCTCGTGTCCTGCCAGCACGAGAGCGACCGTCCGTCGGAGCTCGCCCAGGCGAGGGCGCCGGGCCGAAAGCCGACGCTCTCGAGTTGCCGGAGCTGCTTTTCCAGCGTGATGTAGTGGACGATGACGCCTTCGTCGTCCGCCGAGGTACGGTGGACGGAGTAACCGTCCCCTTCGTGCGTGAGCTTCGAGTATCTCCCGTAGCTCCTGAGTGCGTGGCCGCCGTCGACGAGAGCCAGCGCGAGTCGGCTCGCGAGCCTCAGCGGGTGGCGCGCGCGGAGTCGTTCACCGTGATCGGGGCCGTCCTTGTTGTGCGTCGAGAACAGCAGCGCGCCGCCGGGCCGGAGGACGCGGTACGCTTCCCGAAGGACGCGGAGCCGGTCGGTCGGGTTGACGGCGTCGATGCCGTTGAAGCTGAAGACGACGAGCTGAAACGATCCGTCGTGGAACCGAGCGAGATCGCGGGCGTCCCCGTGAGCGACTCGCACTCCCGGATGTTCTTCGCGGCAAACCCAGACCATCTCGGGCGTGTAGTCGAGCCCCACGTAGTCCCGGCTGATCGACAGGAGCAGCGGCACCGTTCTCCCGGCACCGACGCCCAGGTCGAGGATCGGTTGGTCGGCCATCTCGGCGCGCACACTCTCGACGGCGGCGCGCTCTCCGGGGTCCGTCCACCCCTCCTTGCGTCGAAACGCGCGGACCACCGACGGAGCACGCCACGCTCGTCGGTTGATCCAGTCCATGCTCCCCAGCGCCTCGAGGCCCGGATGCGACGTCGCCATGGAACACCGACCAGCACCCCTCGTGCCGACGGCGGAAGTAACGCCAAAGACCCACCGTTTCGTCCGCGAGACCGAGCGCGGCGGGGGCGCAGGGGCGCCACAATGAGGCACCCGTGAGCGCCCGCCCGACGCCTACAGAGCGAATGCGCGGCGCCGCAGATGTCGTGCGCCGGCGCGGACGGACCCGAGCACCCGGCGCGGTCTTTCCGTTCCGGCCGCGACGACCTGGCAAGCCCTCGTGAAGAAAGCCAGCACCGTGAAAAGGGCGGTCGCGGAGATCACGCCGACCGAAAACATGGCTTCACGCGACTCCGGCTCGATCGACACGTCCAGCGTCGCATGATGAGAGCGAAGCTCTTGCCACGCGCGCGACCAGTCGTGGTCCATGTGCAAACTACCGCCTACCAAATCGAACAGAAGTTCGTATTCGTCGCGGACAATCGCTCTCGCGTCGATGTTCGTGGCCATGTCCTGACGGGCGCAAAGCCCGTGCCGCCGACGCACGACTCGATGACGTGCAGAGCCTCCAGTCGCGCTCCAGCTCGAGCGGAAGCCGGGCGCACGCACGAACGCCACACCTCGCTGCGTGCGGGCGACTCTACTGTAGTCGCGTGGACGTTCAAAGCGATGGCATATCGTGCCGTTCGGTGGCACAAGCGTGCGTAGAGACGTTCGCGTCGGTAGAAAGGCGTGGAAGAACGGGCTTGTAATGAACGCTAGTAGTCATTTGAGCTGAGCGGCGAATTGTTGTTCGACAACCTTCGAATCGACCCATACGGTCCGCGGCCATGTCGAACTCTCTACGGCCGACTGCGGTGTGCCTCATTGCGACCTGTGCGCTGGCGACGAGCCTCACGACCGGATGTGGCCCATCCGCAGGGGCCGAGCCGGGCGCGACCATGAGCCTCGATGCCAACAACGCGCTCCCCCCGCTCCCGACGGAAGAGGCGAACGGCCGCCGCGGCTGGGGCCGCCCGCCGCGCGACGCCGGTTCGGCCGCGCCTCCGGACGGGTCCGACAACGGCCAGGTGGATGCCGGCGGTGCGCCGGTGGATGCCGGCGGCACCGTCGAAGCAGGTTCGACCTTCGACGGGGGAAGCCCGAGCCTGGCCTTGCACGTGTCCGGCAACCACCTCGTCGACGCTTCGGGCGCGCCCATCGTCCTGCGAGGGGCCGACGTTTCCGGCACCGAGTTCGTCTGCGCGCAGAACTACACCGCGGATCCGTACGGGGGCGCCCCGCTGGCGTCGGTGGCGACGTTCGCGGCCATGCGCGCGTGGAACCTCAACGTGATCCGCCTCCCGCTGAACGAGGACTGCTGGCTCGACATCAACGGCGTCGAGATCGGCGGAGCCACGTATCAGTCGGCCATCGAGGCCGAAGTCGCCGCGGCACATGCGGCGGGGCTGTTCGTGATCATCGATCTGCACTGGACCGCACCCGGCTCGCAGAGGGCGCTCTCGCAGAACCCGGAGCCCGACGCCGATCACTCGCCGGCGTTCTGGTCGTCCGTCGCCTCCACGTTCGCGCAGGATCCAGGGGTCATCTTCGACCTGTTCAACGAGCCGTACGACTACTGGGGCACCGACCCCGATCCCTGGGATGGCTGGTTGAACGGCGACGTGCAGACCCAGTACACCACCGGCGGCACCCCCTACCAGGTGACCTCGTCGTGGAAGACCGCCGGGATGCAGCAGCTCGTGACCGCAGTTCGGGCGGCCGGTGCAACCCAGCCCATCCTGGTCAACGGCCTCGACTGGGCGAACGACGACTCGGGGTGGTTGGCGCACGTCCCTTCCGATCCGCTGAATCAGATCGTCGCTGGCGCGCACATCTACCCCGGAGAGTCTTGCGACACCGTCGCCTGCTGGACCGGCGTCTTCCCCGCCATCGAAGCGAAGTACCCGGTGTTGATCGGTGAGACCGGCGACAGCAGCCCAGGCCCGGTCACGTTCCTTCCGACGTTCCTCCCGTACGCCGACGCGCAGGGGTGGAGCTACCTCGGGTGGACGTGGAATCCCTGGCAGGACACCAGCAACGTCCTGGTCACGGACTGGACGGGTACACCGACGGCCGGAGAAGGCGCGACCTGGCAGAGCCACACCCTCGGGTTCCCATTCCAGAACTGAGTCCCGGTACGGAGTGGCCGAGCCGTCCTCGTCCTTCGTTCGGTCCGTTTCCATGGGCGGGTCATCCCGATGCGAGCCCCGGGCCAGGTCGACCACGTCGCAGTCGACGCGAGAAAAATGCGGCTCGCGGCTTTCGTCGAGCTCCCCCTCGGCGTCGTTCGCCCCACCATGTGGCAAGGCGCCTCCCACCGCTTCGACTCGCCGAGCTCGTAGAGAGTCCACCTCGAGCATGCACTTTCCCCGAGATTTTCCCTCCGCGCGAGTCGTTCGTGGAGCGGCACGGCGGCTGCTTTGCCGTCTCGTCGAAGGTCATGAGCTTTTCCCATTTCCTCCCCGAACGGGGCCAGCGTCTCAATTT
This sequence comes from Polyangiaceae bacterium, assembly GCA_050012715.1. Lineage (GTDB taxonomy): Bacteria > Myxococcota_A > Polyangia > Polyangiales > Polyangiaceae > Palsa-1150. The sequence continues at coordinate 6,423 of JBEKGQ010000185.1, read as the reverse complement.
CGTCGGTGACTTGATGATACTCGGGGGCGCCTGTCTGCTGGCGTCCCTCGACGGTCACGAGCTTCACTGGAAAGTCGGCATCGCGATGGTGGTCACGGCGTCCGCGCTGTGGATCATGGGCAGCCGCGTGCTGAGACAATACGATGCGAACAACGGCCGAGGCTTCATCGGAGATCTCGCGCTCACGTTGATTCTCCTCGCGGCAGTCGTCGTACCGATGGCGCTACTCCGCTCGGTGTCTCCGCGGTACGCGATGGCTACCGAGCTGTCGCGATTCCTGGCCGCGCTGCCGCTCCCCATCCTGAGCCTTCGTCTCTTCGCGGTCGGGTTTCGTCTGTGGCGCTCACGTCCGATCGACCAGATCCTCATCCTCGGCGTGGGATCCCTCGGCCGCCTGACCCAGCGCGAGATCCGGGATGGCGGCAAGCGGCGGAACGTCATCGGCTACCTGAGCTTTCCCGGGGAGACCCCGGATCCCCGGCTCGAGGCGGCGGTCCTCGGCACCGCCGACGACCTCGAGACGGTGCTGAAGGAACGCGTCGTCAGCGAGGTCTACGTCGCGGCTGGCAGTGATCATCCTCGTGCGGACGTGCAGCGAGCGATTCGCTCCTGCGAGACCTTCGGTGTTCCCTTCGCCCTCCCGGCCTGCGGCTACCGTCTCGCGCGGGCCACGCCGGCGTGTAGCGATGCCATCGCCGATGGGTTCATTCACTACCTCAGCGTCGCGCCCAAGCCGTTCCAGTGGGAGGTCAAGCGTCTGATCGACGTCCTGGCGTCCGCCGTCGCGCTCGTGCTCCTCGCGCCGCTCCTGATCGTCGTCGCGACTGCCGTGAAGGTCACGTCCAAAGGGCCGGTCTTCTTCCGGCAGAAGCGCGTCGGCCTGCACGGTCGCATGTTCGACATGCTGAAGTTTCGGTCGATGGTGTGCGATGCCGAGGCCCTGCAAGCCGCCCTGATGGCGCAGAACGAGCGCTCGGGGCCGGTCTTCAAGATGGCGCGTGATCCGCGCGTGACCCCCGTCGGGCGCTTCATGCGCAAGTACAGCATCGACGAGCTGCCCCAGCTCGTGAACGTGCTGCGCGGTGACATGTCGGTCGTCGGGCCGCGACCGGCGATCCCCGCCGAGGTAGGGCGCTACGAGGCGTGGCAGCGCCGTCGTCTCTCCGTCCGTCCTGGTCTGACGTGCGTGTGGCAGGTCAGCGGGCGCGACCAGGTGCCGTTCCAGATGTGGATGCTCCTCGACATGCGTTACATCGATCACTGGAGCCTGTGGGAGGATGTGAAGCTCATCTGTCGCACGGTTCCCGTCGTTCTCACCGGCAGCGGCGCGAGCTGACGCCATGTGCCCGTCCACCTGGTCCGCTTGCCCGTCTACCGAGAGCGAGGTCGTCAACAGCTCCGAGGCGTACGGCTCTGGTGCGACGACGCCGTCTCTGCCGCCCTCGGTCCGCATCGGCGACGTCATCGCGGATAAGTATCGACTTGACCGGATTCGCGGCGCCGGAGGAATGGGGGTCGTGGTCGAAGCGCTGCACCTCCACCTCGGTCGACCCATCGCCATCAAGTTCATGTCGCCGGTGCTGCGGGGCAACCACCGAGGAATGGGGCGCTTCATGCTCGAGGCGCGCGCCACGGCGCGGATACAGTCCGAGCACGTCGTCCGCGTCTTCGACGTCGCGTCACTCGGCGACGGTACGCCGTACATCGTCATGGAATACCTGGAGGGCGAAGACCTTCGCGAGGTGCTCCAGAAACACGGCCGCCTGGCGGTCGGCGAAGCGGTCGACTACGTGCTCCAAGCCTGCGACGGAGTCGCCGAGGCGCATGGCATGGGCGTCGTTCATCGCGATCTCAAGCCGGACAATCTGTTCTGCTGCAGCCGGCCCCACGCCTCGCCGCTCATCAAGGTGCTCGACTTCGGAGTCTCCAAGCTGCTTCCGACGGCGGTGATCGCGCTGGGGTCGGAGAGGACGACCGGCTCGCACGTCATGCTGGGGTCTCCGGTGTATTCGTCGCCGGAGCAGCTTTGCGAGCCTCAGAACGTCGACGCCCGGGCCGACGTCTGGGCACTCGGCGCGATCCTCTACGAGCTCGTCGTGGGTAGACCCCCGTTCGCTGCGGACTCGGTCGTGGAGCTGTGCGCGAAAGTCCTCGGAGCCGATGTCGAGCCCCTGCGTGCGCTTCGTCCCGAGGTGCCGGTCGAGCTCGAGGCCGTGATCGGCCGATGCCTGGCCAAGGACCGGGAGCTGCGCTTCGGCACGGTCTCCGAGCTGGCGGAAGCGCTCGCGCCTTTTGCACCCCGGCGGCCGATGGCCTCGAGGGCCAGCGTTCCGGAGTCTGCGCCGGCGGACCTACGGGCGACGTCGCGACGCCGTGTACCGCGATCGCGCGCCATCGGGTGGTGCCTGGCCACCGCCGTGGGCGCCGCTCTCCTCGGCGGGTGGGCCTCCTCCTCGGCACGTTCGGGGGGACCCATGGTGACCGTACCGGACGTTGCCCGTGCGTCCGAGCTTCCTCGTGCCGAGATGCCGCCGCCGACGCGCGATCCGGTCGGTCCGTCGCCCTCGGAGCCCGCCGCCGTAGAGTCGGCGGCCTCGGCCGCACCCGCACCGACGACCGCTCGCCCCCCGCCCGCCATGCAGTGGTCGCCGCCCCGGGCGGTCGACGTCCATCTGCGTCCGAAGAGGGCGGAGCCTCCCATCACCGCGGCTCGGTAGGCGCGCCACTGCAGGCACGCGACCTGCTTGGGCTCCTGCTCATGAGTCCACCATGGCCCGAGCTGACGCAATGAAGTCTGCCCTCCGCACAGTGCTGGTGGTCGAGGACGACCCGGCGCTGCAAGTCAACATGACGCGCCATCTCTCCGGGTGCGGCTTCTCCGTGCTCGCAGCGGCCGACTACCACGGGGCGCTGGCGCACGTGCAATCGTCGCCCCTTCACGTCGTCTACGTCGACCTCGGGCTGCCGAACGAGTCCGGCTACGAGCTGTGCGAGCGCATTCGGCTGGAGCGTCACCAGCGCTTCGTTCCGATCGTCGTCACCGGCGAGCGCGGCTTTCCCGAAGACATGGCGCGTGCGGAGGAGGCCGGCGCGAACGCCTTCCTCCGAAAGCCGTTTTCGATGCGGCTTCTCACCGAGAGCCTGCAGATGCTGCTCGAAGGAGGGTCGGGGGAGAGCCGACCTCCAATACGTCGGCTCCGGGCGCAGTCGTGACCTTGGCGCCCGTCGACGGGGATCACCTGGAGGGCAGGATCGTCACGCAAGTGGCTGAACGCCACGCGCCCGGCAAGCCAGTCCACGGCGCGACGAGCGCTGCGCCCAGTCGGCACGCGGCATGCTCTCCCTCACACTTTCTCCCTGCTGAGGTGGAGCGCATGCGCGTGATCATTTGGACCGTACCCTTGCTCGCTTGCCTGCTCGGCTGCTCGGGGGGCGGCAGCTACATCTGGGCAAACCAGCTCCCGGCGGACCAGTCCGCCGACGCCTACGTCATCGCTTCCGGCGATCTGCTGAGCGTACGGGTCTACAACCAAGAGAACCTGTCCACGCATGCGCGGGTGAGAAGCGACGGGAAGATCGCGATGCCACTCGTCGGTGAAGTGTACGTACGCGGTCGACCGCCGGCGACGGTGTCCCGCGAGCTGGAGGCGCGACTCAAGGAGTTCATGGTGTCGCCCACGGTCACGATCACCGTCGAGGAGACCGCGCCCACGTCGGTGACCGTGGTCGGGCAGGTCGTGCACCCCGGCATCTACACCGTCGACTCGACCTCCGGCGTGCTGCAAGCCCTCGCGGTGGCCGGAGGGTTCAACGACTACGCCAGTCACGGGTCGATCTATCTCCTGCGCCGCTCCACCGCGCAGCGAATCCGCTTCACGTTCGCGAACCTGACCCACCCCGAGGATCGAGGCGCGATGTTGACCCTGCGCACCGGCGACGTCGTCGTCGTCGAGTGAGGGCCTCGATGCTCGCCATGGCGCATCTTGCCGCGGACATCGCAAGCTCCATCGCGCTCTCCGACCGTACCGAGATACGACTGCGTCAGCCTGGCGACTCTCCTCCCGGTGCGTCGTTCGACATGGCGACCACGCCCGACGCGCGACTCGTCTTGAGGTCGCCTCGGATGGACCTCACGCTGGACTACGGACCGCGGCTGACGTTCTGGGACGTCAACGACATCGGGTTGAAACCGACCTGGCTCAACATCGGCTCGCTGCGCGCGAGATGGCACACCGACAATACGAGCCTGGCGCTCACGGAGAACGCGAGCTACGGCGCCAGCAACTTCTCGGGGCTCGCCATCCCGCTGGGCCCGGACGGGACGACCGTCCCGCGGGTGGACGTGGTCCCCCCCGCCCAGGTCATCGAGTACGAGTCGAGCTCCACCACGCTCGATGCGCGCGCCAGCGGACGACGCTGGGACTTCCGGTCGACGGCCGGATACCAGCTGTCGGGTGGCGCCGACGACGCGGCGCGCACCCTGATCCCGCTCCAGCGAGGTCCCTTTGCGGAGGCGGACGTCACTCTGTGGGAAACGCCGGTGGACCACTTCACGACGACGGCGACGGGGGAGGACACGACCTTCTCCTCGGGTCCGGCGATCGTCCTCGTCGAGGCGGACGAGGGCTGGAAGCATCTCTGGTCGGCGACCACGGATACGACCGCGACGCTGGGAGCCAGCGCGGCCCGGGTGCAAGCCTCCCCATCCTCGGCGACCTACCCGATGAACAACCCGGTGGCCGAGCTCGCGCTGGACCAGCGCATCCTGACCGCCGACGATCGCGTGACGCTCAAGATCGCAGCTCGGCTCGGGCCGGTCATCAATCGCCTCCTCGGCGTCGTGGACGAACGAGTACAGGGGACGGTGCTGTCGAAGTGGACTCACGGGCCGTTCGTCGTGAGCGCGCTCGCCAACGTCCAGCAGTCGGTGTTCACCGATACCGCCTATTCGACCGAGCTGTTCGTCGGCGAGCTCACGGTATCGTACGTCGCGAGCGACATCGTGACCCTCGATGGCGGGGTGCGCGGGGTGTGGCAGCAAGGCAACCAGCCGGTCGGACTGGTCGCCACGCCGAGCACCACGGACATCGCCGAGATCAACGTCGCTCAGGGGACGGTGTTCCTCGGCGCTACATTCCGCGCTCCAACGATCGGGACGCCGTGAGACCCCGATGACCGCCTCTGCCACCGATCCGCGCGAGAGCGTCGCCGCTGCCCGGGAGCTCCGACCGGGCCGTCCCTCGAGCGAATGGCTGCCCGCCATCGGCAATGCGCTCAAGCTGGGTAGCTCGCTCGTGCTCACGCTCCTCATCGCGATCGCGATGAGGTTTCTCATGCCCCGCTATCTCGGGCCGACGAGGTTCGGAACGCTCAGCTTCGCCGACGGTTTCACCGCAACGTCTTTCGTGGTCCTCAGCCTCGGCGCGGAGTTCTACATCCGGAAAGAGGTGTCCGTTCGCCCCGCGCACGCCAGCGACTTCTTCGGCGGGACCGTCGTCTTGCGGGTCGCGATGGCCGCCCTCATCTTCGGGATCATGGCGCTCGTGATGCGTGCGACCGGGCGGCCTCCGGAGGTGAGGAACCTCGTCTACCTGTTCGGCGTCGCCCAGTTCTTCGTCGGCCTCAACGCCACGCTCTCGGCGCTGCTGCACGCCCGAGGACAGGTGGGCGGCATGTCCGTGCTCGCGGTCGCCACGAAGGTCATCTGGGCGGCCGGAGTCGTGGCCGCGATCGCATGGGGGACCGGACTGTGGGGCTTCGCGGGGGCCTACCTCGCGTCCGAGAGCGTCGAGACCGTCGTGCTCTTCGCCCTCGCGAGGCGGCACCTCGACCTCGTCTGTCGCGTCGACGTCCCGGCGACCAAGGCGATGATCGTCAGCTGCCTCCCGTATTTCGTGAACGCCTGTGCCAGCAACGCGTACAACCGGCTCGACGTGACGGTTCTGGGCATGATGACCGTGGGCCGTGAGGTCGGCTGGTACGTCGCCGCGTCGTCGATCACGGGGCTCACGCTTCTCATCACGCCCTTGATCGACTGGGTTCTGACGCCCGTCTTCGCTCGCGGCGCGGTTCACTCCCGCGAGCGGCTCTACGAGAACATCCGGGACGCTACCGAGCCGATCCTGACGGTCGCGATTCCGGCCGCGCTCTTCGTGAGCGTGGGGGCGGACGTCTGGCTTCGCCTGCTCTTCGGCCACGCGTTCGCGCCGGCCGCCCTCGCGCTCCGGATCCTGGCCGCGTCGTCGGTCGTGATCTACGTCGCGATCGTCTACGCGATGACGCTCATCATGATGCAGCGCGCATGGACGCTCGCGCTCATCTCGGTCGCGGGCCTGGTGGTCAACCTCCTGCTCAACCTGCTCCTCATCCCCGCCTTCACGACGCTCGTCGGGGATGGCGGCGGCGGGGTGGGGTGCGCGGTCG
>JBEKGQ010000184.1:0-10544 GCA_050012715.1 Polyangiaceae bacterium | reverse complement strand
AGAAGGCGGTGAAGGGCAACGTGACGGGCGTCGTGGTGACGCCGGTCACGGCGGCTCCCGAGCCGGCTTCTCCGGCCCCGGCGAACGCCGCGACGCCGGCGGCGCCGGCGACGCCGGCGGGCGGGTCCACGCCGCACACCTGAGCGGCGTGTCGGGTGGCTTGGCTTGACCCGAGGGTCCACGGGGGGCGCTTCTCGCGCGGCGAGGGGCGCCCCCCGCCTCTTCGGGGGGAGGCTTCCTGCCCTGTCCGCCAGGCCAGTGGGCAGCCGGGCGCGATGCGCCCATGCTTTCTCGACCGTGCCTGTCCCCGACGAGCTCGTGGAGGCCATCGACGCCGCCCTCGCCCACGAGGCCGAGGAGACCGACGTCCATGCCCGCGCGAAGCTGCTCGCGTCGACGCGCTCCGCCCTCGAGGACTGGCTGCGTGGCCGCATGACGACCGCCGAGGCCGTCCACGCGCTGGAGTCGCACGGGCATTCGAAGCCCTGATTCGCGGCTGTCGTGGACTTGCCCGCGGCGCCGCGAGCGTCGTAAGCGGGTGATGCTCCCCGTGAAGCGCCGCCTTCTCCTCGCCGTTCTCCCGCTGCTCCCACTCGCTTGCTCGAAGGCCTCCCCCGAGCCGACACACGAGACCGCGACCGCATCCGCGACGGCGACCGCGTCCGCGTCCGCATCCGCATCCGCGACGGCGTCCGCGTCCGCATCCGCATCCGCGACGGCGTCCGCATCCGCGACCGCGCCCGACGACGGCGGGCCCTCTTCGTGCCCCACCGGCATGCTCCTCGTCGACGGTGACTACTGCACGGACCTCGAGCTCACCTGCAAGAAGAGCTGGTACGCGAAGTGGAACGACAAGACGATCTGCGAGGAGTTCGAGTCGCCCTCGAAGTGCACCGCCAAGAAGGTGCACAAGCGCTTCTGCATCGACACCTACGAGTACCCGAACAAGAAAGGCGAGCGTCCCCGCGTCATGTTCAAGTTCCCCGAGGCGCAGCACCTCTGCGCCGCCGAGGGCAAGCGCGTCTGCACCGAGACCGAGTGGACGATGGCGTGCGAAGGCCCCGAGTACAAGCCGTACCCCTACGGCTACGCACGCGACCCCAAGGTCTGCAACGGCGACCGCGACTACATCGAGCCCGCCGTCACGGGGCACGACGAGAAGGGTGCGCCCTTCATGGCCTTCGCCTCGAAGGACCCGGCGGTCGCGAAGCCGGAGCTCGAACGGCTATGGCAGGGCGTCGAGAGCGGGTCCCAGCCGAAATGTGTGAGCGACTACGGCGTGTGGGACATGCCCGGCAACGCCGACGAGCTGGCGTCGAGCGAGACGCCGGAGCCCACGAGCAAGTTCGACAACGTGACGACCGGCGGGCCCTGGCTCTATGGCGTCCGGAACCAGTGTCGGCCCAAGATCTACACGCACAACGAAGGTTTCGCGTACTACTACCTCTCGACGCGGTGCTGCGCGGAGACCGATGGGAAGCCCACGGATCCGAGGTCTCCGAAGCAGATCAAGCGCCAGGAGAAGTGGCGGCCCTAGCCCTTTCATTGTAGTTCCGTTAACCAGGCATGAGGTTGCGTCCCCTCGCCGTGGTGCCGGCCGCTGTCGCGGGTCTGGCGCTGGCTCTGTCGGCCTCGCTGAATGCCAGCGCGGGTCCGCCGGCGCACAAGCCCGCCGCGTCGGCGCAGGCCGCGCCGACGACCGCCTCGACGCACAAGAAATCGCACAAGGGCAACAAGCACGGACACAAGGACGTGATGGTGACGCCGCACCCGACGCTCGCCACCGCGGTGCGAAACTGGGGCGACTACGACGTCGTCGAGGGTCAGATCGGCCAGGCCATGCCGGGCGCGGTCTGTCCGGCAGAGATGGCGAACATCGACGACCGGTTCTGCATCGACCGATGGGAGGGCTCGCTCGTGGAGACGACGCGCGACGGCCGCGATCTCCCGTGGCCGCCCTACGGCCCCATCGAGGAGGGGCACCAGCTCCGCGCGGTGAGCGTCGCGAACGTGTACCCGCAGGCGTACATCAGCGGCGCCCAGGCCGCGCGCGCCTGCGCCGCGGCGGGCAAGCGCCTGTGCGCGCCGGTCGAGTGGCGGAAGGCCTGCATGGGCCCCAAGCCGTCGACGTTCGGTTACGGCGACCAGCGCGCCGCCGGCAAGTGCAACGACTCGGGCTACAGCCCCATGCTGCGCCTCTTCCCGCAGGTCGCCCAGTCGTGGAACCTCGTCGGGATGACGGAGATGAACGACCCGCGCCTGAACCAGCAGGACCAGACGCTGGCGCCGACGGGCTCGCACGACCAGTGCACGAACGACTACGGCGTCTACGACATGGTCGGCAACCTGCACGAGTGGACGAACGATCCGAACGGGACGTTCCAGGGCGGCTACTACCTCGACACGCACAAGAACGGCGACGGCTGCAGCTACCGCACCGTCGCGCACGAGTTCACGTACCACGACTACTCGACGGGCTTCCGCTGCTGCGCGTCGCCGGTGGCGCCGTAAGCCCACAAAGCGCTAGCGTGGCGGCGTGCGCCGACTCTCCCGCTCCGTCCTCCTCGCCGTCGTCCTCCTGCCGCTGCTCGCCTGCGGCGGCGAGGCCCCCCTCCCCGCGCCGCCCCCGGCGCCGCCCCCCGTCGAGGCGCCGCGCGCCGAGCTCCCGCCGCCGCCCCCGGCGCCGCCGGTCGACGTAAACGCCGTGCGCGCCGCGGGCATCTCCGCGCGCATCCGCTTCCTCTCGGACGACCTGCTCGAGGGCCGCTTCACCGGGTCTCGCGGCCACGCGATCGCCGAGCGCTACGTCGCGAGCGAGCTGCAGCTCATGGGCGCCGAGCCGGGCGGCGAGAACGGCACGTTCCTGCAGGCGGTGCCGATGCGCGGCGCGGTGAAGGATCCCGCGAAGACCTCGCTCGTCGTCCGCTCGAAGGGCAAGGCCGACTCGGTGCTCAAGCTCGAGGACGACTTCATCCTTTCGTCCGACCTCCGCACGCCGAAGGTCGACATCGAGGCTCCGCTCGTCTTCGCCGGCTTCGGCGTCACCGCTCCCGAGTACGGCTACGACGATCTGGCCGGCCTCGACCTGAAGAACAAGATCGCCGTCGTGTTCTATGGCGCGCCGCTCTCGGACCGGGACGACTACTTTCCCCCCATCGCGCACGCCGTCTACAGCGACAACCGCGAGAAGGCCCTCCGGCTCGCGGCCAAGGGCGCCGCCGGCGTCATCACCGTGTTCCGTCCCGAGGACGAGGAGCGACTGCCCTGGCCGCGCGTGGTCAAGTCGTCGCGCACCGAGCAGATGGGGTGGCTGAAGGACGGGGAGCCGGGGACGTCGGTGCCGGGCCTCGCGCTCCGGGGGCTGATCCACTGGAAGGTGTTCGACGCGATCCTCGCCCGCGCCGGCGGAGGGCGCGACACGGCCGCGCTCTCGGCCGCCGTCGGGTCGCACACCCTGAAGGGCTTCGAGATCCCGGTCGCGCTCCACGGCAAGCTCACGACCAAGCTGCGCGACCTCGAGTCGCACAACGTCGTCGGCATCATCCGCGGGAGCGATCCGAAGCTCTCGCAGGAGTACGTCGTCTACAGCGCGCACCTCGATCACCTCGGCATCGGCCCGGCGGTCGAGGGCGACACCATCTACAACGGTGCGCTCGACAACGGGTCGGGCACCGCCTCCATCCTCGAGATCGCCCGCGCCTACAGCCTCGCGCCGAAGCGGCCCGCGCGCTCCATCCTGTTCCTCTCGTGCACCGGCGAGGAGCGCGGCCTCCTCGGGTCGGACTACTTCGCGCGGTTCCCGACGGTTCCGCCGGGCTCCATCGTCGCGGATTTCAACGACGACATGGTGCTGGCCCTCGGGCCGGTCCACGACGTCATCGCGCTCGGCGCCGAGCACTCGTCGCTCGGCCCCGTCGTCCAGGCGGCGGCGGGTGTGCTGGGTCTCTCGACAAGCCCGGACCCGGAGCCGCTGCAGGTGCACTTCATCCGGTCGGACCAGTACTCGTTCGTGCGGCGGGGCATCCCGTCGGTCGTCGTCGAGGCCGGTCTCAAGGACGAGCAGGGCCACACCGAGGCCTACGCGGCGAAGCGCAAGACCTGGATCTCGACGCGCTACCACGCCCCGCAGGACCAGTGGGACCCGACCTACGACTACGAGGGCCTGGCCAAGGTCGCGCGCGTCGAGCTCCTCGCCGGATTTGCGGTGGCGAACGCCGCCGAGCGCCCCGCGTGGAACAAGGGGGATCTCCTGGGTCGCGCGTTCGGCGGAAAGTGACGGCTCGGCTCAGCGCTCGGTGACGGGACGGGGCCCGGAGGGTTCCGGCGCCTCGGCACGCCGGGACAGGACGGCCCATAGACGCGCCCGGTCGGGGGGCGCGTCGCGGCGAGCTGCCTCGAAGAGGGCGCGGGCGGCGGGTGAAGGGGGCTCGACGGGCGTCGTGACGTGGCTCCTCCTCTCTGCCGTGGGCGGCACGGGAAGAAACGGATCACGCGCGCGTCATCCTCGCCGCTAGTATTCACTCGGGGCACCTGGGTGCATGCGCGACGCCGCTCTCCACGTCGCCGTCCTCGAGCTCCCCGCACGGTGGAACGAGCCCGCACGTGCCCTCGCCGACGCCGATGGCCTGCTCGCGGCGTCACCGCCGCCGGACCTGGCGCTACTGCCCGAGCTCGCCCTCACCGGGTACGTCTCGCCCGGGCGCGACTTCGACCTGGAGCCCTTCGCGGAGCCGCTCGACGGGCCCACCGCCACCGCGCTCGCATCGCTGGCGCGCGCACACGGGTGCGCTCTCGGTGGCCCGCTCGTCGAGCGCGACGGCGCCCACGTCTACAACGCGTTCGTCGTGTTCGCGCCCGACGGCACACGCCTCGCGCACTACCGCAAGCGCCACCCCTGGTACCCGGAGACGTGGGCCACCCCGGGGGACGCGCCGCCGCCGGTGTTCGCGCTGGGAGGCGCGAGGCTCACGCTGGCGGTCTGCTACGACGCGCAGTTCCTCGCCGACGACGGCGCGCTCCCGCTCGCCGAGGCGGACGTCCTGCTCTTCCCGAGCGCGTGGGTCGAACGCCACGACTCGCGCGGCGAGCTCCTCGGCGGGCTCGCGCGCCGCTTCGACGTCGCCGTCGTCAACGCGAACTGGGGCCTCGGCACGCCGCGCGTCCCCGGCCAGGGGAGCTCACGCATCCTGGGCCGCGACGGCGAGCCTCTCGCCCTGGCGGAGCTCTCGCCGGGGGCGCGTCGGCTCGACGCACGCCTGCGGTGATGGGCATGCATCGGCGCGAATGCGGGGTAGGCTTCGCCGGCATTGGGGACGTCACCGTCGAACGAGCTCGAGGCCCCGGTCACCGAGGGAGGCCTCACCCCCGTCCCGACGGCGTCGGGGCAGCGACGCGCCGTGCCCGACCAGGACGAGGTGCCGACGCTCGCCGACCTCCGGCCCGGCTCGATTCACGTGTCGGCGAGCCCGACGATCACCCCGGAGGCCGCGCTCGCGCGCGACGAGGTGGATCGCACGCGGCTCTTTCTGAAGATCTGCGCCGTGCTCGCGGCGGCGAGCGGGGCGGTGGCCCCGTTCGTGACCGGGCCCATCGCGGTGCGGGGCCTGCTCCTGCTGATGTGCGCGAGCGCGGTCGTCATCGTCCTCGTGTTCCGCCGCACGCTCACGACGGAGCTCATCGCCAGCCGCCGTCGCTGGGGGGTCGTCGCGGGCCTGCTCGTCGCCTGCAGCGCCGTCGCGGTCTGGTTCTTCGGCGTCTTCTCGCCGGCGCCGATGGTCGGCACCTTCGGCATCTACTTCCTCTGCCTCGGCCGGAGCGGGCGCATCGCCCTCTGGGCCTACCTCGGGGGCGCGACCGCCCACCTCGTGCCGGCGGTCCTCTTCGCGCTGCGCGTGCTCCCCGATCCGGGCCTCCTCACGACGAGCGCGTCCACCGCGGACATGCTCGCGGCCGCCGCGATGGTGCAGGTCGTCTTCGCGTCGACGTTCGCCCTGGGCCGTGGCAGCCAGCGCGCCACGCGCGACGCGGTCCGAAAGCTCCACGCCGCGCTCGTCCAGGTGCAGAAGCGCGAGGCGCTCCTGGCCGAGGCGAACCTCGAGCTCGACCAGGCCCTCCAGGGCGGTCAGCGCGGACCGTTCACCGACCGGCGCATCGGGGACTGGCTCGTCGGCGAGATCATCGGCCGCGGCGCGATGGGCGACGTCTACGGCGCGCAGCGCGTCGGCGACAGCACGCGCGCGGCGATGAAGATCCTCCACCGGTCCCTCGCCATGGACCCGGTGCACGTGAAGCGCTTCCTCCGCGAGGCGCAGATCGTCGAGCGCATGCGGAGCGTGCACGTGGTGCGTCTCCTCGCCTGCGGGAACTTCGAGGCGATCACCGACGGCGAGCAGGCGCCTCCCTACATCGCGATGGAGCTGCTGGAGGGGCACGACCTCGCGTGGCACCTGCGGCGCGAAGGGAGGATGGCGCCCGAGCGAGCGCTCGAGATGGTCGAGCAGGTGTGCGACGCCCTCGCGGAGGCCGCGACGGCCGACGTCGTCCACCGCGACCTGAAGCCGCAGAACGTCTTCCTGGCGATACGCGCCGGCGCGCCGGCGATCTGGAAGGTGCTCGACTTCGGCGTCTCGAAGCTGGCCTCGGACCCGGGCACGCTCACCCAAGGGGCCCCGATCGGGACCCCGGCGTACATGGCGCCGGAGCAGGCGCGCGGCGAGCGCGTCGACCCGCGGGCCGATGTCTTCTCGCTCGCGTGCATCGCCTACCGCGCGCTGACGGGGCGGCCGGCCTTCGCCGGGAGCGAGCTGCCGCAGATCCTCTTCGACGTGTGCTTCGCGCAGCCCGTGCGCCCCGGGGCCCTGGTCGCGCTCGCGGCCGACGTCGAGCGGGTCCTCGCGCTGGGGCTCGCGAAGCGCACCGACGATCGCCTGGACACGGCGCGCGGCTTCGCGGCGGCGCTTCGCTCGGCGCTATCGAGCTCGCTGTCCCCGCCCCTTCGCGCGCGGGCCGACGAGCTGCTCGCGTCGGCTCCCTGGGGCTCACGCCCGCGCTGACCGCGCCTTGCCGTTGGACCGCGACTTCGCCACCGGACCGGACCGGCGGTGACCGTTCGCGGCATGGGTCGCCTTGCTGCCCTTGCCCTTCTTCGTGGCCTTTGCCCGTCGCTCCGGAGCCGCCTCGACGCGGTTCCGCCCGCGCTGCTTCGCGTCGTACATCGCGTCGTCCGCGCGCCGCTGGAGCGTCTCGGCCGACTGGCGGCCGTCCCAGGTCGCCACCCCGATGGACACCGTCTGCGTGACCCGCGCCGAGTCGACGACGATCGGCTGCTCCGACGCGTGACGCCGCACGCGCTCCGCGATGACCTTGGCCTGGGCCATCGTCGTCGCCGGCATGAGCAGCACGAACTCCTCGCCGCCGCGGCGCACGAGCACGTCGACTCGCCGCGTCGCCGCGCGCACCCGGTCGACGAAGGCGCGGAGCACCTGATCGCCCACCGCGTGCCCGTACCGGTCGTTGACGAGCTTGAAGTGGTCGAGGTCGAGGAGCATCACGCTGAGCGCCTTCTCCGTGCGCCGCGCCCGCTCCATCTCCTCCGCGAGGCGCGGCCCGAGGTAGCGCGCGTTGAAGGCCAGCGTCAGATCGTCGGTGACCGCGAGGCGCTCGAGGCGCGCCCGCTGGATGGGGCCCACCGAGCAGTTGGCGAGCAAGCGCGCCAGGAGCTCGTCGGTCGCCGAGAACGCGTTGCTCTCCTGCGAGGACACGGCGAGCACGCCGATGGTGGCCCCCTCGGACACGAGCGGTTCGACCACCATGGACGCGATCGAGAAGCCCTGGGAGGGCATGGGCACGAAGCGCGCGTCCTTGCGCACGTCGACGACGCGCACCGGCTCGCCGTGGGCGAGCACCCACCCCGAGATGCCCGCGCCCGCGCTGATCGGGACCGACGGCGCGTCGGTGGCGATCCCCGAGCGCGCGCTCGCGAGGAGGTGGGTGCGCGACGCGTCGATGAGGCGGATGGAAGCGTGGTCGCCCGGGAGGATGGCCAGCGTGGCGTCGGTCACGGCGCGGAGCGCGTCCTCGAGGGGACGACCGTCGGTGAGCTGCTCGGTGAGCTGGAGCAGCACGAGCAGATCCTTGAGCGCGTCGAAAGACATGGGAGACCGATGGCCGTGCCACGGGCACGGGGCCTGAATGATGGCATCAAAGGGCCGCCCGCGCGCGGTAGTCTCGCGCCGCAGCGCGTGCTGAAAGCCCCCACGCTCCCTACACACGACCACTACCTGGGAACGTCGCGCTTCCCGTCGCTCGACGGCCTGCGTTGCCTCGCCGTCCTCCCCGTCGTGTGGCACCACGCGACGCCCCGGCCGCCTTCGGGCCTCCTTGGTCGCGGTCCGCTCGGGGTGGACCTCTTCTTCGCCATCAGCGGCTTCCTCATCACGACGCTGCTCCTCCGCGAACGGCGGAGCCGCGGACGCGTGTCGGTCGGGCGCTTCTACGCGCGGCGGGCGCTCCGCATCTTCCCCGCGTACTACCTCGTGCTCGGGCTGACCGCGCTTCGCTGGCTGGCGATGCCGCCCAGCGCGACGCGCGAGCACTTCCTCCACAACCTGCCCTACTGGGTGACGTACACGTCGAACTGGTTCGTCGACTTCGCGCCCGGGCACCCGGTCGTCTTCGCGTTCGCGTGGTCGCTCGCGGCCGAGGAGCAGTTCTACGCGGTGTGGCCCTGGCTCGCGAAGGCGCCGCGCCTCGTCATGCCGGCGGCGGCGCTGGTGCTCCTCGCGGCCGACCAGAGCGTCGAGCTCGGCGTCGTCGGCGAGGCGTGGCCGGAGCTCGCGCGGCGCGTCGTCGCCAGCATCGCGTCGCCCATCTGCATGGGGGCGCTCCTCGCCGGCGCGCTCGACGACGCCCGCGGCTTCGCGCACCTCCGGCGGCTGCTGGCCTGGCGCGCGTCGGCGCCGATCGCGCTCGTGCTCCTCGCGGCGCTGGTCGCGCTGGAGGGCACGCCGCTCGTCCTCGTCGAGCTCGCGATGACGCTGCTCGTCGGGGCCTGCGCCGTGCGCTCCGACCATGGGCTGCAGCGCCTGCTCGAGGCGCGTCCGGTCCGGTTCGTCGGCACCATCAGCTACGATCTCTACCTCGTCCACGTCGCGGCGATCACGGCGGTGAAGCAGCTGGCGCCGGGGCTCGCCGAGAGCGCGCCCTTCGTCTTTGGGTGCGGGGGCCTCGCGCTGGGCATCCCGCTCGCGTACGCGCTCCACCGGCTCGTCGACGTGCCGCTCCAGCCGCTTCGCGCCCGCCTCCGGCCCGCGCCTTGACGGGCCGGTCCTCGCGGCGCGACGCTCTGGCCACCATGACCACCCCTCCGCAGCGCGTCCGCGTCGCCAAGCTCCAGGACACCCAGCTCGACGCCGTCGTCGCCATCGACGCGGCGTGCAAGCAGCAGCTCCACCGCGCCGGCGTCCCCGCCGCGGAAGAGCCGTCGCGGGGCGTCGCCGGCATCGCGAAGCTCACGAAGCAGCACAACGTCCTCGTCGCGGACGCAGATGGCGTGGTCGCCGGGTACGCCGCGTGGCGTGACGAGTCGCCGGGGGTTGCCTACCTCGAGGAGCTGGCGGTCAAGCCGGACCTCCAGCACCACGGCATCGCCGAGAAGCTGGTCGACGCCGTGCGCGCGGAAGCGAAAGGCCTGTCCCTGCCGATCCTGCTGACCCGCGTCTGGACGAAGAACGCCCCGGGCGAGGCCTTCCTCCGGAAGAACGGCTTCGTCCCCCTGCCGGACCACACGAGCGAGCGCGCCGCGCTCTGGCTGGAGGAGCAGCAGGCCTCGGGGGGCCACGGCCCGGCGAAGGATGGCCAGGTGGTGATGGTTCAGCCTTTGCTATAAGCCTGGAATGCGAAACGGGGCATTCTTCGTGGCGGGAGGGGCCGCGCTGGTCGGCGCCCTCGTCTCGCACGACGCGCATGCGGTGGGGACGCGCACCTTCGAGCTCGACACGCTCGAGAGGCTCTCCGGGGGCGACCTCAAGGGAGTCACCATCGGCTCCGACGGCGTCGTGCGCGCCGGGTGGACGCTCGGCAACGTGCCGTTCCCCGAGGGCGCCGGGACGACGACGACGTGCGCGG
The DNA here is from genome assembly GCA_050012715.1 of Polyangiaceae bacterium. Classification (GTDB taxonomy): domain Bacteria; phylum Myxococcota_A; class Polyangia; order Polyangiales; family Polyangiaceae; genus Palsa-1150. Next base: position 419 of record JBEKGQ010000184.1, on the reverse strand, counting down.
TCGAGCTGGCGGACGGCAGTGTCCTCGTCGGGACGGGCCCGGGCTCGGGCGGCAAGGTGGTGCGCATCGCGGGTCACACGGCGACGGTGTTCGCGGACACGCACGAGACGGCCGTCAACGCGATCGCGGTCGACAAGACCGGCGCGGTGTTCGCGGCGACGACCAGCAACAAGATCTACAAGGTGTCCCAGGGCAAGGCCGAGGTCTTCGCCACGCTCCACGACGTCGACGGCGTCTTCGCGCTCGCGGCGGATCGGCGCACCGGCGCGCTCTACGCCGGAACGGGTGACGAAGGAAAGGTCATGCGCGTCGAGCCCGGCACCGCCTCCACGGTGTACTTCAAGACCGACGGGCCCTTCGTCGTCTCCCTCGCCGTGGCCGACGACGGCGCGGTCTACGCGGGCACCGGGGGCAAGGGC
>JBEKGQ010000183.1:0-10551 GCA_050012715.1 Polyangiaceae bacterium | reverse complement strand
GGGCGAAAGGTAGGTGTTTCGGCCCCCAGGCGCGTAGCTCAGTGGTAGAGCACTACCTTGACACGGTAGGGGTCGCTGGTTCGACACCAGTCGCGCCTACTAGAATCACTCAGGATTTTAGAACGCGGTCCGCTCTCCCCCCTCGAATCGTCACGGGCCGTGACGATTCGAGGCTGGCGGGGGGCCTCCGTCAGCCCGCCCGCGGGTAGCTGCGGCAGCGCCTCGGCGGGGATCTGCTGCATCGCCTTCGTGCGCATCACGTAGCGGTGATGCACCCGAGGATCGGAGTGCGACGCCAGGTGCATCGCGCGCTGGACGTTGACGCCCGCCTCGGCGAGCGCCGTGTTGAACGCGCGCCGGAACGAGTGGAAGTCGACCGGCAGGCTGACCTCGGTCTCGAAGTAGAGCGGATCGCGCGGATCGGGGGCGAGCTTGGTGCCCGTCGCTTCCTTGCCGAGATCCGTCCGTCTTCCCTTGCCCGTCTCGGGGACCTCGGCGGGCGGCAGCCGGAACACGCCTGCCCGCATCAGCGCCGAGCGCAGGCGCTTGGCGTGGCTGTTCGTCTTCTTCTCCTGCCCGGCGCGCTTGCCGATCCGCACGGGGAAGACAGGACCTGCTTCGGGCTTGCCCGCGCGCTCCCACCAGGCGCGGAGGAACGGCGCGAGCACGGCGGGGACGGCGAGGGCCTGCGGCCGGCGCGTCTTCGCGCGCGGGATGAAGCACTCGGCGAACGCCACGCGATCGATCATGCTCCAGTCCCACTTGTGCAGGTCGCCCGTGCGCATCCCGCCCTCGCACCGCGCCACGATGGCCATCATCCGGAGCTCCAGATCCACCTGCTCGCACGCGACGAACTGCGAGAGCTCCTCGTCGGTCAGGATGCAGCGCTCCTTGCGGATCTCGCGCGAGCCGGCCTGCTTCACCCGTGCGACCGGGTTGGACTCGATGAGCTCCGCGCGCCACGCCTCGTCGAAGATGCGGTGCAGGACGCCGCGCACCTCGCCGACCGTCGCGTGCTTGAGGCCCTTGGAGGCGGCCTCTTCGAGGATGAAGCGGACGTGTGCGGGCTTGACGTCGTCGAGCGTCATGTTGCCGATGGCCGCGACGACGTGGTTCTTGAAGTAGCTTCGCTCCCAGCGCGCCTTGGAGATGCCGCGTGCCTCGCGCGCCGACAGCCAGGCCTCCGCGTACTCCCTCACGCGCTCCGGTGCGCTCGCCGCCTCCGCGGCGCCGAAGGGATCGACGCCTTGGGCAAGCAGCTCGTTGACGCGGGCCAGCTTGCGCTTGGCGAGCGACTTGTCGGCGGTGCCGAGCGAGTACAGCGGGCGCCAGGTCGAGCCGTCGGCCCTGTCCTTCGTGACGCGGCAGCGCCAGAGGCCGTCCGCGCCGGGGGCAACGAGGGTCCCCGTTCTATGACGCGACATCGGCACCCCTCGTCGGTTCCACTGGCGGCAGACGCGTGGGTTCGGGCCTCATCGGGGAGCTCTGGACAGCAGCCTAACGCCGGCGACCGTGGCCTTCGAGCCCTTCGTCTTCGTGCCTTTTCGACCGCGCGTAGCGAGCCAGGCGCGCACCTCCTCAGGTGCGTATCGAGGCGACGCACCCGCAAAGACATGGGGCATGCCCTCCGCGGTCATCCTCGTGATCGTGGCCGCCGAGACGCCGAGCAGGCGAGCAACCTCGTGACGATCCACGAGCGGTGCTCCCGCAGGTACCGTCGTCCCGTCCGTGAGCTCGGCACGCACTGCCTCGCGAACCACCGCGCGAAGATCCTCCGGGGACAGCACCAACACGACCAACGCTTGGCCGCCGATCCCTCTTCCCTCGACGTGCGCGTCCGCGAGTGGCTGCCACGGTGGACGAGAGGAGAGGGGATGGCGGGCAAGCATGGCGCGCGCGCCGTTCACGGGGTCCGTACTCGTCTTGCCACTTCGCTCCACCGGGTCGCTCGCCATGGACGGAGCCTACGACTCGCTCGTGACACCGGATGTCACTTGCCGACCGGCGCTCGTGCGCAGCCGAGGCCCGCTGCAGACGCGGACCCGCAGCCGCCCCCCCGACTGTCCCCCACGGCCGTGAACCGTTCCGAGCACATGCCTCGCCTCTCGCCCCCCTAGCCGTCCCCCTGCCGCGCGAACCGCGCTCGGGCCTCCCATCCCCTTCGACGCGTTTCCACCCCCCGCAGGGGGGCGATCAAGACCCCTTCTGGTGCGCGTGATCGTGCAGCCGGTCCAAGAGATGGTCGACGCTTTCAAGACATTGCCAGGGCATCGGTCAAGACACACGTTGAGCGGCTCAGGGGGACACGCCGCCCATGCACCCGCTCTTCACCCACGACGCCCGTACATCAAGCGCGCAACCGCTGGACGTCGGGTTCATCCAGGTCCGTCGGCGCGATCTGCAGCGCGGAGGCTGGACCCCCGTCCTGCGTACCTTCCGCGCCGACGAGCTGACGACCATCGGGACGATCGCGAGCTTCTTCGGGGGCGGCGACTACGAGCTGATCGGGCGCTGCAAGCGCAATCGCCGAATCACGACGCGGGTGAAGGTCTGGGTGCCGGGGATCGCCAAAGCGAGCGGCGAGGTCGAGCCGACGCCGCCGTCCTCCGCCACGACCGAGAACGAGCGCGACCAGTCGGGGGGAGACAGCGGGTCCCCTCGAGACGAGCTACGGGACAATGCGAGCCCTCGCCGCCGACGGAGTCGCGCCGAGAGGCTGCAGGAGCAATTGGAAAGGGGCGCCCTCCACGCCAAAGCGTTCCGATTGTTCTCGAAGAAAACCCCGCTGCCTCGCGTCGTCTGCGAAACGAAGCTGCCGCTAGAGGAGGTGCGGCGGCTATGGCTCGCGTACATCACTCCGGCGAAGAATGCCGCCGAGGAGGAACTCGAGCGCCAAGCCGAAGACATGCTCCGCGTAGCCGACGAAGAAGCTCGCGAGCGCCAAGAAAGGTGGCTCGCAGACCGCGAGCGAGACCGTGAACGGGCAAAGCTGGCATTGCTCGAGAGATGGTTACGGCTACGAGAGCGCGAGGTCGAGCTACAAGGTCGCCGCTCCCCATCCGCACAGAATGGGCCCAAGCACCCTGTTTGCTCTGACGACGCAGCGCGGCTGTACGAGACTGGCCATATGGGCCAGGCGGTTGACGATATTTTTGCTCGGCTGGGTACCACGACCACAGCACGCCACCGTAAATTGTCATATTGACCGGCTACTGAGCCTCTGGCGGAGCGAGGCGGCCGGATCGTGTTGCATACCCTAGCGCAGCCGGACGGTCGGTAGATCCACGCGGCGCGGCGGCACGCACCTTGCTCACGTTTGAGAGACTGTCGCTGCATGGACCTGCTACCGGAGTGATCGTTCATGTCGTTGCAAGCTCCCATCCTTGTCACTGGCGCGGCGGGCCGCGTCGGCGGAGTCGGCTACAAGGTTGTTGAAATTCTCCGCGAGCGAGGTCTCCCGGTTCGTGCGGTCGTGCGACGCGAAGGAGAACGTGCGGACGCCGTGCGGGCCCTCGGGGCCGAAGTCGTCGTCGCGGATCTCACGGATACCCGGGACGTGTCTCGGGTGATGCAGGGGTGTCACCGCGTCTACTTCGGCATGAGCGTCTCCGCGCCCTACCTCGAAGCCACTGTCACGGCTGCAGCGGTGGCGCGTGAAGCAGGTGCGCTCGAGGTATTCGTCAACATCTCCCAGCTGACGGTCTCGCAGATGAGTCTCCACGAGATGACGGATTCGCCGCAGCAGCGGCAGCATTGGCTGGCCGAGCAGGCCTTGAATTGGTCCGGACTGCCGGTCGTGCACGTGCGAGCAACGGTCTTCCTCCAGCACCCTTTCTTCTCGCCCTGGGCCGCCGAGTCGATCCAGAGTGACGGGACGATCCGACTTCCATTCGGGAACGCGCGAACATCGCCGATCGACACTCGTGACGTGGCGGACGTCATCGCCGCCGTTTTGGTCCGACCTACACCTCACATTGGCAAGGTCTACGAACTGACCGGTGCGTGCTCGCAGACGATGGACGCCGTCGCGGCCGAGTACTCCGCGGCGCTGGGCAGGGCGGTCACGTATGTCGATGCGCCCATGGAAATATGGAGCGAAGAGCTTCGTCGCCGCGACCTGCCGAAACATCTCTTCGAGCACCTGTTGACCATGGCCCAGCTCCATGCCGCCAATCGCTACGACCGCCTCACGCACGATGTGGAAGCAGTGCTCGGTCGACCGGCGACGACCATCCGAGACTACGTCGCAAGGCACCCGGGGCTGTTTGGACCGACCAACGGGCTCTAGAGGAGTCTTGCCGCCAGGGTGATCGGAGTCGCGGCAAGCGCCTTGGAAATCGGGCACCCCTTCTTCGCCGCCTCGGCGATCGCGAGGAAGCTCGCAGTGTCGAGACCCGTGACGCGCGCATCGAGCTCCAGGGCGATTGTCTTGATGGTCCACGACCCATCAACCTGCGACAAATCCACCGCCGCGGTGACGTGAAGCTCCGTCGGCGCATGCCCCGCTTGGGTCAAGGCGAACGAGACCGCCATCGCGTAGCAGCCCGCGTGTGCAGCGGCCAAGAGCTCTTCGGGGTTGGTCCCCGCCTTGCCGTCCTGGCTCTCGAAGCGCGTTCGGAACGAGTACGGTTGATCGTGGAACGCTTCGCTCTGCGTCGTCAGGGCGCCGCTCCCGTGAAGTGCATCACCGCGCCACACAGCCGTGCTCTTGCGAATCATATCGTCATTCTCCAGTCACCGGCGGGGCGCCGACGTCATTGGTCCCGCCTTGTCCGTGTGGGGACCGATCGGGATGGGCGGGCTGGTTCGGTCGAACGGGTCCGTGTAGCTCCGCTGCAGGGCGCCGTTCAGCACACCACCTCTCGGGCACCCGGAGAGGCCAACCCGCGAGCTCTCTGCGGAGCACGCGCGCAGGCTGCGGTCGATCCCGAGCTTCTTCATGCGGTAGATGAGCGTTGGGCGCTTGAGGCCTAGACGCGCCGCGGCGCCGTACAGGCCTCCAATCACCCAGTTCGTCGACTCGAGGACGGTAAGAATGTGGCGGCGCTCCACGTCGTCCAGTCGGTCCAGGTTCTGGTCGGGCGGTCGTGGCGCCATGGACTTGGGCGCCGTTTCGGCGTGCGGACCTTCTTGCTCGACTTGTGGGGTCGGCAGCCCGGACAGCGCGCCCACCTGGAGCACGCCGTCTGTTGCCAGGATCACCGCGCGCTCGATGACGTTCATGAGCTCGCGTATGTTGCCGGGCCAGTCGTAGCCGCATAGGCGCGCCATCAGCTTGTCGGAGATCGGTTCGATGCATCTGCCCGCACGGTCTGCGAACACAGTGGCGAAGTGGCCCGCGAGCTCCGGGATGTCCTCGCGGCGTTGCCGGAGTGGGGGCACCTCGATTGGAAACACGCTGAGGCGGTAGAAAAGGTCTTCCCGAAACGTTCGGTTCGCGACCATCGCACCGAGGTCCCTGTTGGTCGCTGCGACGAGCCTTGCGTTTGCACGAATGGTCTGGTTGCTCCCGAGACGCTCGAACTCCCGTTCCTGCAGGAGGCGCAGCAGTTTCGGCTGCGTCTCGAGCGGCATCTCGCCGATCTCGTCGAGGAAGATCGTTCCGTGCTCCGCGGCTTCAAATCGCCCGATCCGGCGCGCGAAGGCTCCGGTGAACGCTCCTTTCTCGTGTCCCATCAGTTCGCTCTCGAACAGGCTGGCCGGTACCGCGGCGCAGTTTACTTTGACGAAGCCGCCGGGCCGCCCGCTTCGCCGGTGGATAGCTGTGGCGACGAGCTCCTTGCCGGTTCCCGTCTCCCCGTGGATCAACACCGTGGCGTCGGTCTGCGCGACGACTTCCGCCTCTTGGAGGAGGCGCCGGAGGGCCAGGCTGCGGCCGATCAGGCCCGACACCGACGTGTCTGGTCGCGCGCTTCGTCGGACGCCGGGAACTATCGCTAGCGAAGACATGAGCGGCCTTTCGTCTGTGACCTGGTGGGTGACGGATGCACTTGGTATCCGGCCGCCGCGATGAGGTCCTGGACCGCCTCTCGCAGGCGTTCGTCGTCGTCGACGACGCAGACTGAGTGGCGTTGCTCCGACATCGGCGGCTACCCCCTCTCCCTCGACCCCGTCACGACCCCTTGCCGCTCTCCGACTCTCGACGCCAACGAGCGCGCGACGAACTCCGGATCGTCGTTGACCTCGAGAAAACCCACGGCGTCCGCCCAGCGGCTGTCCACGGCATGGGCGGCCATGGCCACTTCGCAGTAACCCGAGACGATGAGCGCGCAGGACACGTCCGAGCGGAACGCTTGCCGCTCCGCACACACGGCCAGCGCCGATTGTCCGTCCGCGCGCCGCGGCGGCGCATCGACGTAAGCCAGGTGGACGTAGGCCAGCTCCCGCTCACTGATGGCGCGCATTGCGCCTGCGAACACCCCCGCCTGGCCTTGTCTTGCTCGTGGGGCGAGCCTTACACCCACGCGCTCGCCCGAGAACTCCTCGGCGAGAACGTGCGTCGCCTCGAGCAGGAACCGCATGCGACCTTCGTCGTCTCTGCCGTACGCGTCTTCGCGCGTGTTCGTCTCCGGTCGAAGAAAGCGCTCCGGAAGCGAGTTCGCCGCGGCATCCAGCTCGATGGCGTCAAAGCCCGCGTCTCGCGCGAGCCGAGTCGAACGCTGGACATCGGCCATCACGGCCTCGACGTCGACTCCGTCGGGCCGTGCCTCTTTGGGGTCGGGCGCGACCAGAGCGACCACGAGTCCGCCCGCCTGGTGGATTGCGCCGCAGATCCATTTCCATCGCTCTCGGTCGACATCCTTAGTAGGGCACCCCTCCGCGATAACGAGGCCTCCGGTCGTGGTCCGCCGGGCATATTCGGCAAGATCAGGCTCCGATCGTGCGCGCATGGTCGTAACGATGCGATGGGTGAGTTCGAGCTGGCCGAGCCGGAGGGGGGAGAAGAGTTTGCTCATGGGCTGGCCCACATTCTCAGGCCGCGGGGAGCATTACGCGGACCGTCGTGCCCTCGTTCGACGACATCACGTCGACTCGTCCGCCGCGCTTCTCGATGACACGCCGTGCGAGCACCAACCCGACCCCCGAGCCGTTCGGCTTCGAGGAACGTACCGGACGTCGAGCAGCTTGGCAGGCGACGTCCGCGCTCAGCCCTGGCGGCTGTGTGAACCACGCGAACATGACCGCCTGGTGGTGTAGCTTCGACCGCATTCTCGACGAGGTTGAGTAGCGCCTCGCCGAGGTCATGGGCCGAGCATCGGACGGAAGCCGAGATGTGCGAGAAAAAAAGCTCGACCTTGCCGTCCTGCGCCCTCGGTTCGACCTGCCGACGAACGAACCGGAGCAGCTCCGAAACGTTGAGCGCTTCGGATGGTCGCTCCAGGCTGTCGGTCAGCAGCTCCATCATCCTTGCTGCCGCTTCTTCCAGTCGACGAAGGTGCCGAGGCTCGGCCGCGCCATTCTTTGTGACCAGCTGGCACAGGACGGAGATCGAGGCCGCGCAGTTTTTGAGCGCGTGCACGCGAAGGGCGTTCGAGCCGAGGGGGGCTTCGAGGTCAGAACCTTGCGTGAGCATGCGCGCATAATGCCGAGGGCCCCTTTTTCGAGCACGTTAATCGGTGAAAATGCGCATTTTGCGCAGAAGTTCCAGCAACTTGGTCTTGCACTGACGCCGCAGCGCGCGACGGTTCGTCGCGGCCAGCTTCGCGAGGGCCGATTGGTCCGGCTGTTGCCCGAGGCCAAGCTCGCGCCCATGCGTGTCAATGGGCGCCAACGTCGGCGGAGTGCTATGGAAATCTAGACGGGCCGGGCCGCCAGGAGTTCGTTGGCAGCGCGCAGATCCATCGTGTTCTCGCCCTCCGTGAATTTCGACGCCACGTCCGCGAGTGACTGTAGCGTCTCGGCTCGGCCGGCTGGGTCGCGCGTGGACCGCGCGAGGTCGATGGCGATGCGTAGCTCCCAGCCGAGGGCCCCCTGATCTCTCGCGAGCTCGCGGGCTTCGCGTAGCAGGCGCTCAGCACCATGCAGGTCGCCGGTCGATGAAGCCCGCGCAGCTCTCGCCCGCCCCACCTCGGCGGCGCACCACCCTATGTCTCCGGACTTGGCGCGTATCTCGGTCGCCTCGTCGAGGAGGTCGGCCCGGATCGTCACGAGGTGGTCGCATTGCTTTGCCCCCATCCCGAGGTCCGCCGCTCGAAGGCCATGTCCAAAAGGTAGCTTCATAGCTCGCTCGTAAGCGCGCCCCCAAGCGGACCAGAATCCGAACGACGCTCGCGACGCCGAATCGATCAGCAGGGCCACGTACCTCTCGCTGTCTGCCACCTGGCCAGACCAGAAGCCCACCGGGCAAGCCCCAAGCGCCAGTGCGTAGCAGAGCGCTCCGACGTGGCCCAAGGAGGTCGCCAGCTCGACGCAGCCACGCGCCTCCTTCGCAGCTTTCTCCGGATATCCCTGAAGCCAAAGCGTGCGCGCGAGCAGCGTGCGCATGGTCACCCGACCGTCGACCTGAAGAGGTGTGCTGTACACCAAGCGTGGTGTCGGCGCGGCTAGTACGCGCTCTGCGTAACGAACGCCCTCTGCCAAGCGTCCGTGAAAGTGGCGCGCCAAGGCAATAAGCCGATCGGCAACGACGAGAGCAGCCGGGTCCCCGCTCGGGACCGCCAGCGCAGCGAAACGCTCCGCCATGGCCTGCACCGCGTGGTAGTCAGCCCGAGCGATGCCATCGACCCACATCGCGCCGATGGCCTGCATGTGAAGAGCCGGGGATAGACCTTCCGCGACGCGAAGCCCTCCCCCTATCGCCTCTGTCATGGCTGGTACTGGACCGATCGTGTGCAAGATCATGATCCCAAGGGCCAGCCGGAGCTTGACCGCGCTTTCCGCCGCCTTCGCGGACGCGTCGCTCCCGACAAACGCAAGCGCCTTCTCTACGTACTCGCGATACTCCTCTAGCGAGCACACTTCAAACCAAAGCGCGCTCGAAGCGACGGCGGTGGCTACCCCGATCGAGGCGTCGCCGTTGGGCCCGAACGCCCAGGTGAGAGCGGCCCGCACGTCGTCGATGCGCGAGCGGTGGGCCGCAATCCACTCCGCGGCTGGCCGGGCGCTCAGCTGAGCTTCGGCACGCTGACAGACGTCGCGATGATACGCGGCGTGCCGTCGCGCCACGGCCTCGGCTTGTCCGGACAAGCGCAACTGGTCGGCAGCGTATTCGCGAGTGAGCTCGAGCAGGCGGAAGCGAACGTCGTCGTCCCCCGCGTCTGTCGTCGCCAGTGACTTCTCCACGAGGCGCGCAACGTCCTCGTAGACGATGCTGTTGTCCGCTTCGTTCGCGCCGGCAACGGCCACCGCGCCGTCGAACGTGAACGGTCCACGGAAGACAGACAGCGCCCTGAGCGTGCGCTGCTCGCTCGGAGACAGCGTCTTGTAGCTCCACTCGAACGTGGCTCGGAGCGTTTGCTGGCGCGGCGGCGCCGACCGTGGTCCAGCGAGAGTGACGCCGAGATGTGCCTGGAGGGCGGTGTTGAGCCCGGCGATTCCGAGCACGTTGACGCGTGCCGCAGCGAGCTCGATCGCCAGCGGAATGCCGTCCAGCCGCCGGCAGATTGCGCAGACCAGGGGAGCATCGGCGTCGGAGAGCACGTACGGCTCACCTCCCGCAATCGCCCGTGTGACGAACAGCTCGACGCTCGAGAACGTGAGGGCCTCGGTGGCGCCCCGCACATCGCGCGTAGGGACGTCGAGCGACGGGACGCGGTAGACCCATTCGTCGTCGGCGCGCAGCGCCTCGCGACTCGTCGCCAAAATGTGCAGCGTCGGGGTGCCCTTCAGCAGCTCGCTCACCGTTTGGGCGACCGCGTCAATGACGTGCTCGCAGTTGTCGAGCACCAAGAGGAGATCTCGGTCGGAAAGCAACGCACTCAGCTCGGACGAGCTGGAGACGGCCCTGTTGCCAAGGGCCGTCGTGAAGGCGCTGAAGACATGGTCTTCGTGGGCGACAGTTGCCAGGTCGACAAAGATGGCGCCGTCGTCATGAGACGGTGCGATGCGATTAGCCACCGCGAGAGCGAGGCACGTTTTGCCGATTCCTCCTGGCCCGACCAGGGTCACCAGGCGGCGACGCGACACGGCCTCTGCGATGCCTTGTTCGAGCCGGTCCCGACCGACCATGCCGGATCGAACCGGAAGGGCGGATCGGTGTGCCTCCGGAGTTGGCACACGGCGGCGTTCCTCACGCTGCGCGCGCTCGACCGGCGAGACGAACGTGTAGCCCGTACCGATCGAGGTGCTGATGAACCGTCGCCCGTTGCGGCCGTCGCCAAGAGCCTTGCGTAGGCTCGCGACGTTCACGCGCAAGTTTGCGTCCGCGACGACGGTGTCAGGCCAGCCCCGAGCCATCAGTCGCTCCGTCGTCACCAGCGATCCGGCGTTCTGGACGAGTTCTACGAGGATGTCGAAGGCGCGGCCGCCCAAGCGGACCAGCTTGTCGCCTTCCAGCAGGGCGCGCTCTTCGACTACCAGCCGGAAGGGCTCGAACGCGTAGATGGTGCCTCG
>JBEKGQ010000182.1:0-16354 GCA_050012715.1 Polyangiaceae bacterium | reverse complement strand
TGCCGTGACGCGACCTCCGCCTCGAACGCGTCCGGCTCGCGCTGGTACCGGGCGATGACGTCGGCGATGAACGGGCTCGTGTACGCCTCGGGCCGGGGCTTCTCGATGACGTCCACGATGGCGGCGGCGGCGCCCTCCACCGGCTGAGCCCCGGGGAGCTTGCGGTTGTCGACGATTCCCGCGCCGAGCGAGTTGAGCCCGAACTCGGTCGCGACGACGCCGGGCAAGAGGAGCGTCACGTGGATGCCGGGGTGCGTCGCGCGGAGCTCGACGCGCAGCGATGCGGTCAGCATGTTCACCGCGCCCTTCACCGCGCCGTACGCCGCCCGCACCGGGGCGAGTGGGGCGCGCGAGAGACCGCTCGAGACGTTGACGATCTGGCCGGCGTTTCGCGACTTGAAGTGCGGCAGCGCGGCCTGGATGCCGTAGACGACGCTCTTCATGTTGTCGCGCCACATCGCGTCGAGGTCGTCGTCGGTGAGGTCCCCCACTGGGCGCGAGATGCCGCGGCCGGCGTTGTTGACCCACACGTCGATGCGCCCGAAGCGCTCCAGCGCCGCCTTGGCGAGGTGCTCCACGTCGGCGCGCCTCGTCACGTCGGTGACCACCGCGAGCGCGTTCTCGCCGATGCCCGCCGCGACCGCGTCGAGCTGCTCCTTGCGGCGCGCGGCGAGGACGACCTTCGCCCCCCGCGCCCCGAGCTGCCTCGCGAGCTCGGCTCCGATGCCGGCGCTCGCGCCCGTGATGACGACCACCTTGTCCATCGTCGCCTCTTTCGTCGTGCTCATGCCCCTGAAGGTAGGTGCTGGAGAGCCGGCGTCCCAATGAATAGGATGTATGCGCCGCATGCCCAGCGCTGCCGTCGCTGAGCGCATAAGTGCACGTATGCACGTGGGGGTGCCGGAGACGCACGAGGTCGCTCGCGGCAATCGCGGTGACCCCTTTTTGCCGTCGCCGCACACCATCCAGATGGACGTGTCACGATGCGGCGGACGACGACCCTCTCGCGAGCCACCGTCTCGCTCGGCTTGCTCGTGCTGCTCGCGCCTGCTTGCGGGGCGCGCACCGAGCTCTACGCGATCGATCTCGGCGCGCAGGATGCCGGTCTCCCGTGCATTCCCGGTGACGTGCCGCTCACGGTCGCGCAGCCCGAGGTCATGTTCGTCCTCGACCGCTCGGGCTCGATGAGCACGATCTTCTCCGGTGGTGAGACGCGCTGGCAAGCCGTGACTACGGCCCTCTCCACCGCGCTGCCGCCCGTGAACGGCACGATGGCGATCGGGGCGCTGCTCTTCCCATCCGGCTCGTCGATGCAAGACTGCTCGGTCCCGGCGCAGCCGAGCCTCGCGCCGGCGCTGAACCAGGTCCCGGCGCTCCTTTCGCTCATGCAAGGGACGTCGCCCGGCGGCGCGACGCCGACCGCCGACGCCATCGAGACCGCCGCTTCGCTGCTGCTCGGCGTCCGCGCCGCGACGACCGCCCGCGCCCTCGTGCTCGCGACCGACGGCGCGCCCAACTGCAACTCGTCGCTCGACCCGAGCACGTGCACCTGCGGCTCGGGCACCATGGGCCAAGGGTGCCGGGGCAACGCCGATCAGTGCCTGGACGAAGCCCGTACCGTGGCCCGCATCGCCGCGGCGACCGCGCAAGGCGTGCCCACGTACGTCATCGGTCTCGCCGACGACGATGGCAACACGTTCTCCGAGGCCCTCGACGCGATGGCGCTCGCCGGTGGACGGCCACTCACCGGTGGGACGACGAGCTACTACGCCGCCTCCTCTACCGCGGACATCGCGACGGCCATCACGGCGATCCGCGATCAGGTGGGCGCGTGCACCTTCTTGACGACCTCCGTCCCGGACGCCGCCGGAAGCATCACCATCACCGCCGGGACCACGATCGTTCCCTTCGGGGTCGACGGCGGTGGGTCGGGCTGGGCGTGGGCCGACGAGCCCAACGGCCAGATCGTGCTCTACGGCGCGACCTGTACGCAGGTGACGAGCAGCGGGCTCCCGCTCGTGGCTCACGTCACCTGCGGGTCCGATGGCGGCGCCGCGGACGCCACGACCGACCTCGATTGATGCGTCGGCGCCGTCCGCGCGGAAAACTTATGTGAACGGTGGAAACATCGCGTATTTCGGCCGTCTCAGACGCGCGCTTCGTTTGATCCCGACCGCGGGGCAGGGCCATGCTCGCGGCCATGCAAGCCCCCCTCGTGCTCGGAGTCCTCGCGATGGCACTCGCGTCCGGCTGCTCGTCGTCGTCGAGCGCCGCCGGAGGCGCGGGCAGTACGAGCGATGGCGGTGGCGGTGGCTCCACGAGCTCGGGAAGCGGCTCCGGAGGCACGTCGAGCTCGAGCGGCGGCGGCTCGGGCAGCGGCTCCGGGGGTTCGTCGAGCAGCTCCGGATCGAGCGGCTCGGGATCGACGAGCGGGTCGTCGACCTCCAGTGGCTCGAGCTCCGGCGGCGGCAGCTCGAGCGGCGCGGGCGCCGACGCCGGCACCACGCCGACGATGCTCCCGGTCGCCAGCGGCACCTGCCCGACCTTCGCCAACGGCGCGAAGGCCACGCTCACCGCCGGCAGCCAGACCATCCAGGCCGACGTGTGGATGGGCACGACCGGCGGCGGCCCGATCCTCTTCTACTGGCACGGCACCGGCAGCTCCGCGACGCTCGAGGTCCCCACCGCGTTCGACACGAGCGCGGTCATCGCCGCCGGGGGCATCGTCATCGGCCCCGAGGCCACGACGCGCACCGGCACCCCCACCGGCAACACGGGCGACGACGTCTGGTACCAGAGCGACGCGGCCTTCATGGACCAGGCCGTCGCCTGCGCGCTCACGCAGCTCGAGGCCGATCCGCGCCGCATCCACACCGCAGGCTACAGCGCGGGAGCCCTGCAGGCCGTCTACATCTGGTACGCACGCTCGGGTTACGTCGCGAGCATCATCAGCTACTCCGGTGGGGACGTCCTCATCAACACCGCCGCGATGCAGGATCCGTCGAACATCCCGCCCGCCATCGTCGCTCACGGCGGCGCGGGGCAGGACGTCTACGGCGCCGGTGCGACGTCCGTGGACTTCTCGCAGACGAGCGCCACCTGGGAGACGGTCATCACGAACGACCACGGCAGCTACATCGACTGCAACGACGGAGGTAACCACCTCGCCTTCTTCACGACGCGCGCTCCCAACCTCAAGCCCGTGGCGTTTCAGTTCTTCCTCGATCACCCGTACGGCATCACCCCGGAGCCGTACACGACGCTCCCGTCCGGCTTTCCGTCCTACTGCAAGCTCGACGCGGCCGGGACGCCGCCCTGAAGCGGCGGGCGCGGGGACCGACAGGAGGGCCCCGAAACACGCGCCGCTCAATCGTCACGGTAGGTGTTTCGGTGCCGGTCGGGTTCCGTACAGTATGGCGCCGACTTTTCCCGTGCACCTCGCCCCGCGACCATCCTCGCGCCCATCCGCGACGGGGCACGCTTCCTGCGATGGGGGCCCACGAACGGAGGTCCCCGTGGTCGTTCGTAGGCTCCTCGCTCCCGCGGTCGTCATCGCCCCGCTTTTCGCTCTCAGCGCGTGCTCGAGCAGCAACTCGAACCCGTGGGAAGGCGGAACGTCGTCGTCGGGGTCCGGATCGTCGTCCAGCTCCTCGGGCGGCTCTTCGACCAGCTCGTCGTCCGGAGCGTCGTCGAGCTCCTCGGGCGGCTCTTCGACCAGCTCGTCGTCCGGAGCATCGTCGAGCTCCTCCGGCGCCTCCAGCACCTCGTCCTCCGGCGCGTCCAGCTCGTCCTCGGGATCCTCGTCCGGGTCGTCCAGCTCGTCCGGCTCCTCGTCGTCCTCCGGGTCTTCGTCCGGCTCCTCCTCGGGCGCGGAGGACGGCGGGACGCCCTCGGGAGACGCCGGCGGCTCCGGCCTGTTCGCCAACTGCAGCATCTCGGGAGGCTGCATCGCCGATTGCGCGTACGCGAATGCGGCCGACGATCCCCTCGCGTCGTCGAACCCCAGTCAATACGACATCTACGACGCCTGCATCGTCGCCGGGCTCGAAGCAGCCGGCTTCGCCTCGACCGACATCCCCTTCATGGGCGCGCTGCTGAAGGGCGAGGCCCTCGAAGAGGGCGGCTCCTTCACGAACGTCGTCACCACCAGCACCGGCCAGTGCGGCGGTCAGAACTGCGGGATGATCGCGATCAGCGCCGGGAGCGTCTCCGGCGACAGCTCCCCCGGGCCGTGCGGCTCCTCGAAGACCGATCCGATCACCGGCCAGGTCGACATGTCCCACAGCTACGGGCTCTTCCAGGACACGCCCGCGTGCGAAGGGACGTTCATCCTGTCGGCCCTGCCCTCCGGATACACGTGCACCGGGACGAGCGACGACGGATACGGTGGAAGCGCCACCTTGCCATTCACGACGAGCGACAAGACGTTCTATTGCGAGAGCGCCACCGGCAACGGCGTGGCGAATCTCTCGGGCCAGACCGTCAAGGGGGTCATCGACGCGATCACGGACGCCTCGGACCCGTACTACAAGCTCTCGATCTTCAACCCCGCGTACAACCTGTTCGTGCACCTCGGCTACTCGCTGAAAAACGAGTACGAGCAGGCCAACCAGGGCGTCCCCTCGAGCTGCTCGACGGACGAGAAGTTCTACAAGACGCTCGCCTACTGGCTGAACGGCGACGCGAGCACCGACTGCTCGATCCCCGGCGGCGGCGGGCAGGGCGGGAACCTGCAGTACATCCAGAGCTGCATCTCGAACTACCAGACGATCTACGGAAAGACCTGGCCGTATCCGCAGCCGATGTGATTCGGATCTGAATCAGCCTCTCGGGGACGCTCAGCCTGCCGTCGAACGGCGGACGCGAGGCGCGCGGCCGCTCGCTCCGGAACGTGGGACAATGCTCGACGAGGGGAGGGCACCATGGGCTGGTCGCCTCATTTGCAAGCCGTGTCCGTGGTGGGCGTCGCGCTGGCCGCGTGCGGCGGACCCGCCGCGAGTAACGGGGGCGGCGACGCGTCCGTCCCTACGAGGGACGGCGGTGGGACCCTCGAAGGCGGTAGCGGGAGCAGCAGCTCCGGCGGCTCGTCCGGAGGCGGAGCTGTCGACAGTGGCAGCGGGAGCAGCAGCGGGAGCGGCAGCGGCAGCGGTGGCGAAGCCGGCTCCAGCGGCTCGAGCGGCAGTGCGCCCACGACGAGCGTGCTCACCTACCACAACGACGAAGCGCGCACGGGGCAGTACACGCTCGAGACGAGCCTCACCCCGTCCAGCGTGGGCTCCACGACCTTCGGCAAGCTCTTCGCCCAGCCCGTCGACAGCTACATCTACGCGGAACCGCTCTTTCTGCCCGGTCTCACGATCGGCGGGAAGACGCACGACGTCGTCTTCGTCGTCACCGAGGCCAACAGCGTCTATGCCTTCGACGCGGACACCGCGCAGGCCGCCCTCTGGCACACCAACGTCGGGACCGCCCTGTCGTGCTCGGACCTCCACGACTGTGGCGATCTCGTCCCCGGCGCCGGCATCACCGGCACCCCCGTCATCGACCCCTCGAGCCAGACGATGTACCTCGTCGCGCTGACCAAGGACTCCGCGGGGGCGTTCCACCACCGCTTCCACGCCATCGACATCACGTCCGGCGCGGAGAGGACGGGCAGCCCCGTCGAGGTCTCGCCGACCGCGGCGGGGACCGGCGCCAACAGCACGAACGGCACGATCGCGTTCGACCCCGGCACGCACTACCAGCGGTGTGCGCTGCTCCTCACCGGGGGCGTCGTCTACGTCGGCATCGGCTCGAACGCCGAGTCCGATTCGGACAACCACGGGTGGATCGTGGGCTATGGCGCCGGCAGCCTCGCCTCGACCATTTCCTTCTGCGCGTCGCCGAACGACAACTGGAGCTCGCTCTGGCAGTCCGGCGGCGGTCTCTCCACCGACGCCAACGGCTACGTCTACGCCGAGACGGCCAACGGCACCTTCGACGTGGATACCGGCGGCAGCGACTACGGCGACAGCGCGATCAAGCTCGACGCCAGCGGCCAGGTCGTCGACTACTTCACGCCGTACGACCAGGCGGACATGAACAGCGGTGACCTCGACTTCGGCGCCGCGAACCCCGTCGTCCTGCCGGATCAATCCGGCGCGGTCGTGCACGAGCTGCTCGCCACCGGGAAGCCGGGCATCCTCTACCTCATCGACCGCGACGACATGGGACACTTCCAGAAGGGGAGCGACAGCCAGATCGTCCAGTCGGTCTCGGCGTTCCCCAATACCGGGAACATCACCGGCGGCATCTTCTCGTCGCCCGTGTACTGGAACGGCAACGTCTACGTCGCCGGCATGGGCAGTGGTGTGGAGCTCTTCACGCTGACCGCCGGCAAGCTGTCGACGACGTACCAGTCGAAGACGAGCCAGACCTTCGGCTTCCCCGGCGCGACCACGAGCGTCTCGTCGAACGGAACGGCGGCGGGGATCGCGTGGGTGCTCGACGGCTCGGGGGGCGTCCTCTACGCGTACGACGCGACGAACCTCGCCAAGGAGCTCTACGATACGACCCAGGCCGCGAACGGTCGCGACCAGCTCGGGGCGCCGGTGAAGTTCGCCGTACCCGCGGTGGCGAACGGCCACGTCTACGTCGGCACGCAGACGGAGCTCGACGTGCTGGGACTCTTGCCCTGACGGGTCCGCCGGACGCGGAGAGAGTCGGTCGAAACGTTCCTGCTCTCCCCGGCGCTTAGCTGGCGGCGCTCGCGTTCGACTCGAGCTGCTGGAACAGCGGCGCGAGCTCCGGGCGGGCGCGGAGCGGCTGGCAGAAGCTCGTCGCGAGCTGCACGAGCTGGGCCTCGGCCCGCTCGGCGCCCGCGTTGAGCTCGACGAGGCGCTTCTGCGTCGCGTCTCGATCGCGGTCGATGCCGTGCTCGTGGTTCGTGAGCCCCGCGCGCAGCTCGGCGATCTGGTAGTCGAGGTCGGTCACCGTCCGCTCCTTCTCCTCGACGACCGCCTGGGCGGCGCGCTCGAGAGTGCGCACGGCGAGCCATCCGTCGACCGCCTCGGCGCACGCGCGGCAGGCCCGCGCGAGCTGCGCGTAGGGCTCCACCTGGCCCGAGCGACCCTCCCAGATGATCAGCTCGCGCTGCGTCTCC
This sequence comes from Polyangiaceae bacterium, assembly GCA_050012715.1. Lineage (GTDB taxonomy): Bacteria > Myxococcota_A > Polyangia > Polyangiales > Polyangiaceae > Palsa-1150. Next base: position 9,213 of record JBEKGQ010000182.1, on the reverse strand, counting down.
TTGTAGGCCTCCCCCGCGCGCTTCGAGTCCGCGGCGAGGCTCTCCAGGCTCGTGCGCGCGGCGCGCACCTCGCCGCGCGCCTTCGACGCGTCGAGGCCGAGCGCGTCCACCGCGAAACCGAAGCGCGTGCGGCCGTCGCGGCCGCGGGCGTCGATGTCCTCGAGCTTGCGCTGCTCGAGCGCGCTCGACTCGCGCAGACCGGCGAGCTCGCGCACGAGCTTCCTCACCTCGCCCAGCGTTCGCTCGAGCTCCCGCCGCGGGGAGTTGCCGTCGGCACGCGCGAGCATCTGCTCGAACACCTCGACCCGCTTCACCCACTGGTGCACCCCGGCCGGCGGCAGCGTGGCCGCGGGCGGACGCGAGCTCTGCGGATCGTCCTCCGGCTCGGGCGGGACGGGGATGCCGAGCGACGTCGAGAGCACCACGAGCTCCTGCTCGATGCGGTGGGCGTCGACGGGGCGGGCTTTTGGGTCCTTCTCGAGGAGCTGCACCACGAGGGTGTCGAGCTTCTCCGGCAGCCGCGGGTCGATCGCCCGCGGCGGCGGAGGCTTCTCCTTCATGTGCTTGATGAGGAACGTCGTCGGGTCGCTCGCCTCGAAGGGGAGCTTGCCCGTCGCCATCTCGAAGAAGATGACCCCCAGCGCGTAGAGGTCGACGCTCGGTCCGGCCTCGCCGCCGGTGATGCGCTCGGGCGCCAGGTACTGCGGCGTACCGAAGAGCTCCCCGGCGTTGGTGAGCCGCGTGTCGCCGCGCGCCTTCGCGATGCCGAAGTCGAGGATCTTCACGAGGTCGCTGCCGTCGAACGGGCGGCGCACGATGAAGATGTTCTCCGGCTTGAGATCCCGGTGCACGACGCCGAGGTCGTGCGCGCGGGCAATGCCCCGCGAGATCTGGATCATGATCGGGATGGCACGCGGGAGCGGGATCGGCCCCTTGTCGGTCAGCTCGGCCAGCGTCTTGCCGGCCAGGAGCTCCATGACGATGTAGGTCGTCCCATCCGGCGTCTCGCCCTGGTCGAAGATCTCGATGACGTTGGGGTGGGCGAGCGACTGCGTGCTCTTGGCCTCCCGGCGAAAGCGCTCGCGCGTCGTGGGGTCGCTCGCGAGGGCGGGGTTCATCACCTTCACGGCGCACGGGCGGTCGACGAGCGTGTGACGCGCGCGGTAGACCGTCGCCATGCCGCCTTCGCCGATGACGTCCTCGACGAGGTAGCGCCCGGCGATGGTCGTTCCGATGAGCGGATCGCGGATCGCCTCCAGAACGGCGCCGTCCAGGAAGCAGTAGACGGACTCCGTCGGGTACCGGATGTGGCACTGGGGGCAGGCCTTCATGCTCGGGTGCGAGGAAAAGCGGACCTGATCGGCAGGCTTTTCGCAAGGGCCGTTTGCGGGCGGGCGCACCGGCGCCCAGTGCCTGCGGTGCGGCTCGGCCCATTTGGCGTCCAGGCCCGGGATGACGGATACTCGAACGGGGCGTTACAGCCGGGGAGGCCAGCCGGGGAGACACATGCGCCGCAATCCCCTACCGCGACTCTGCGTCATTGCTGCTCTGGCTGCTGCCGGGGGCGCCGGCGCGTGGGCGGCGTGCGGTCGGTGGCTACCGCTCGAGGTCGCGCGAGACCCGGGGAGGGCGCTGCCCGGCCTGCGCGTCGATGGCGAGACCGTGACGGGCGACGTCCGTGCCTTCGTCGAGGCGCGCGCCGAGGCGCTGATGTCGAGGCGCGTGAGGCTCGTCGTTCGAGAGGGCGACGTGGTGCGGCCGATCCTCGAGGGCACTCTGGGGGAGCTCGGAGTCTCGGTCGACGTCGACGCGGTGACCTCGCGAGCCCTTCGCCTGGGCCGCCGCGACGACGTCCTCACGCGCGCGCGCCTCGCCGATCGCGCCCGCCGTGGCGACGTGGATGTTCCCCTCGAGCCGCGTGTCGATCCGCGCGCGCTGGTCGACCGCGTTCTGCCCTACAAGGAGGACCTCGACGTCCCCCCCATCGCGGCCCGCCTCGACCTCGAGAAGCACGAGATCGTCTCCGAGCACGACGGGCGCGCCCTCGATCCCGACGCGGCTGCGGCGCGGGTTGCCCGCGCGGCGCTCGATGGGAGCATCGTGGAGATCGAGCTCCCGTTCGCGCCGGTCGAGCCGCGGGTCACCCACGAGTCGCTCGCGCGCATCGACATCTCGCACGTGATGGCCTCCTTCGAGACGTACTTCTCGCGTAACGGCGATCAGGGGCCGCGCGCCCGCAACATCGAGGTCGCCGCATCGCACCTCGACGGCGCGGTCATCGAGGCCGGTCAGGCGGTCAGCTTCAACTCGATCGTGGGTCCGCGCACGGAGGAGAACGGCTTCAAGCACGCGTTCGAGATCCTCAAGGGCGAGATGGTCGAGGGCACCGGCGGCGGGACGTGTCAGGTGGCCTCCACCCTCCACGCCATCGCCTTCTTTGGCGGGCTGGACATCGTGCAGCGCCTGCCGCACTCGCGTCCGAGCGGCTACATCCCGGCCGGGCTCGACGCGACGGTGGTCTACCCGATCGTCGACCTCAAGCTGCGAAACCCGTTCTCGTTTCCGGTCGTGGTCCACACGAGCGTGGCCGGCAACAAGATCAAGATGGAGCTCCTCGGGGCGGACAAGCCGGTCGACGTGTCGTTCGGCAAGAGCGTCCTCTCGACCACGCCCTTCACGCGCAAGGTGGTGGAGGACCCCGCGGTCACGAAGCCGAAGCGCAAGCAAAAGGGGATCGAGGGCATGGAGCTCTATCGGTCCCGCGTGCTGGCGTTCCACAATGGGCAGCGCAAGGTCGAAGGCGGCCGCGACGTCTACCCGCCAACGACGGAGATCTGGCACGTGCCGCCGGGCTTCGACGAGAGCACGCTGCCGCCTCTCGGCATGGACCTGCCGAAGCCCGAGGATGCCCCGAAGCCCCAGGCGCAGGCGCAGGGCAGCTCCCCGGCCGGGTGAGGGGAATTTGACCACATGGGCCTCGCATGCGACGGTTCGCGGCGATGGCGAAGTCTCCCGTGCGGCTTGCCGCCACCGGGGTCGGCCTCGCGTTGCTTGTCGCGATGTCGACGGCGCGCGCAGCGGATCCGCACCCCGCCCGGCCCGGCAAGGGCACGGCCCACGGGCACGACCCCAAGGGGTCGACGAAGCCCGTGGCTCACGACGCGGGATCGAGGCGGGCCATCGCGGGAGGACCCACCGGGGAGGAGACGACGGCGGGCGTGGAGAGCGCGGAGCTCTCGGCGCTGAGGGAGGCCGAGCACCAGCTGTTCCCCCAGGCGGCGCCGGCGCCGGGCAACGCCTGGCCCTCCGAGCTGCCGCTGCGCCGACCTGCCGGTGCGCTGGGACGAGCGCGTCGTGCGGTACCTCGAGTACTTCCGCGACGACCCGCGAGGGCGCGCCACGTTCGCGAACCTCTTCCGGCACGCGGGTCGGTGGCAGACGATGATGCGGCGCACGCTCCGCAAGAAGTCCCTGCCCGAAGATCTGGTCTGGGTGGCGATGATCGAGAGCGGCTTCGAGCAGGTCGCGCGCTCGCCGGTCGGAGCCCTGGGCTTGTGGCAGTTCATGCCGGAGACGGGGAAGATCTACGGGCTCACGATCGACCGCTGGCTCGATCAGCGCCTCAGCGCGCCCATGGAGACGGACGCGGCGGCCGACTTCCTCGCCGACCTGCACCGGCGGTTCGGGAGCTGGGAGCTCGCGCTCGCGGCCTACAACATGGGGTACGGCGGCCTGTCGGCCGTCGTGCGCCGCTACAACACGAACGACTTCTGGTCGCTCGCGCGCACCGAGGGCACGCTGCCGTGGGAGACGACGCTCTACGTGCCGAAGATCCTGGCGTCGGCGGTGGTCGCGCACAACCTCGGCGCCTTCGGCTTCTCGGAGCTGCTGCAGGACTACCCGGTGGAGACCGACGAGGTCACCGTGCCGCCGGGGACACCGCTCGCGCTCGTCGCGCAGGCGGCGGGGTGTACCCCGAAGGAGGTCGAGGCGCTCAACCCCGAGCTCCGCGCCGCGCGCACGCCGCCGGTCGGTGAGGGCGACTCGGCGTACCCGGTGAAGGTGCCGGCGGGGAAGGGTGGCGCGGCCACGCAAGGCCTCGCGAAGGCGCGCCGCGATCAGGCGCCGCTCGACCGGTACGTCGTGCGGTTCGGCGAGACGCTGGAGCAGGTCGCCGCGAGTCACAAGACGACGACGCAGAAGCTGGTCGAGATGAACGCGGTCGCGCCGGGAGAGGCGGTCCGCGGGGGCTCGGTGCTGCTCGTGCCGAAGGTGGACGCGGCGGCACCCGCGAGCGTCGTCTCGCCGGGGCCCAAGCAGAGTGTCATCGTGCCGGCGGACCTCTTCGTGTACCCGGACCGGCGCCGGGTCTTCTATCGCGTGCAGATTGGCGACACGCTGCGCGAGATCGCGAGCGCCTTGCACGTGGGGGTCGACGATCTCGACCGCTGGAACGACATCGACCCGAGCGCGCGCCTCCAGGAGGGGATGACGCTGCAGGCCTTCGTGGCAGCGGACCTGGACCTCTCGCACGTGGTGGTCGTGCCGGAGAGCGACGTGCGGGTCCTCGCGGTGGGCTCCGACGAGTTCTTCGCGGCGATGGAGCGGGAACGCGGCTTCAAGCGCCTCCGGGTGACGGCGCACGCCGGCGACACGCTGGAGTCGATCGGCAAGCGCTTCGACGTTCCGATCAAGACGATGGAGCGCGTGAATCGGCGCGGGCGCAGCGACGCCCTGAAGCCGGGGGAGACCGTCGTGGTGTATGCGCCCGGCAACCTCGCCGCGCCATCCGGCAGCGAGGTCACCGCGTCGAACGCGCCGGCGCCGCTCGGGCCCCTGCCCGCGCCACCCGTGCCCGACCTGCTGCCCGCGCCCTAGGTTAGCGCCCTCGACCCTGGCGAAGCTCCTCTTCCGCCGCCGGCGGTGGTCGCTCGCTCGGGATCTTCGACGAGACCGGCACCGTTCCGGACTCGGTGGTGACGTACGCCGTGCCCCCGCACACGGGGCATGCGTCGCGCAGCGCGCCGCGAGAGAGCACGCCCGAGACGCGGCCATGCTGAATGACGCAGACCAGCTCGTGCCCGTCGACGCACACCCCTTCGACCAGCATCCCCCGTATTGGAGCAAGCTCCACGCCACGACCCGACGACTGCAACTGATCGTTTCATTCGCAGATCGTGAGGACGACCGAACGGAAGGCGGGGGGCTGGCGGCCCAAGGCGGGGGTACATCCCCTCCATGGCCCGCATGTCAACGTACTGCGTCAAAACGCATACTGGAGGCCCACGCCGAGAACGTTCGCGTTGGCGCTGTACGTCCCTCCGTTCACGGCGGTGGTCTGCGTCGGGTTGCCCTTCACCGGATTGATGCGCGGCACCGCGGCCTCCTGCGGGGTGACCGTCACGTCGCTCTCGAAGACGTGCGAATAGACGGCGTCGAGGCGGAGATGCTTGCCGATGTAGAGGCCCCCGCCGATCGAGGCGAGGACCTTGTTGCTGTCGATGGTGAGCGGCGACACGTACGCCGTCTGGATGCCGCTCGTCTCGTACGCGAACCCGGTGCGCGCCTGGAGCTTGTAGTCGCCGACGGCGAACTTGTACTCACCGCCGAGGCGCACGCTGTTCGAGTCCTGGCCGCCGCGCGGGATGGAGATGCCGGAGACGCCGAAGGGGCTCGGAAACCCCGTCACGTTGAGGAGCTGGATGTTCTCCGGCGTGATGTCGATCGACTGGTGCACCGACCAGAACTCGCGCACGTAGGCCACCTCGACGCGGAGATCGTGCTCGAGGTCGAGCGGGCGGATCTCGACCCCCACGCGAACGATTGGCGGCAGCTCGAACCCGACGTGCGCCCGATCGCCCTGCTGCGAGGCGTTGTCGAACACCACCGCCGTCGGCAGGCGGACGTCGACCGTCGCCGGGGAGCTCACCCAGAACGGGAGCTGCCCGCTGACGCCGAAACGGATGAACTTCTCCGGCACGTAGGTCACCCCCGCGTTGCCGCTCGGTGCGAAGATCGGGCCGACCTTGAGCTGGCTGTAGGCGTCGTAGTTGGGATCCTCCGCCGCGCAGACGAGGTTGTCGGGCGGGCACGCGCTGAAGTCGATCGTCGACTTGAACGTCCCCGTGAGCATCTGCACGCCGAAGCCGATGCGAAGCTCCTCGATGGGCTTGTAGGCGAACCAGAGCCCGAGGACGACGAGGAGCGACCCGTCGAGCGAGATGAGCGAGTAGCGCTGCGGCGCCGGGCCCTGCGAGCCGTCCGCGTTCGTGACCGTCGTCGGGTAGCTCGTGACGGGCGTCATCGGGGCGTACATCCCGGCCGCGATCGCGTACTGCTCCCGGTCGCCGAAGCGGTAGGAGGCCGCAATGGTGGGCACGGGCAGGATCGACGTCTGCCCTCGCACCGACGGGAACGACTGTACGAACGTCGTCCCGGTGGCGCTCGTCGTCAGCGCCTGTCGCGAGTAGTCGCTCGTGTAGTTCAGCCAGGACGCGTCGAGCAGGAAGCTCGACGGTGCGTCCACGATGCCGGCGGGGTTGTACCAGATGGCCCCGAGATCGTCGGCGCCGGCCACGAAGGCCCCGCCGCGCCCGAGCGGCCGCACGCCGCGATCGGAGAAGTAGAGGCCCGCGGCGTGGGCGTCCGCCGCCGACACGAGGGTGCCGGCGAGCACGGCGACTGCGGTCGCCACCGTCCGAAGCGGCATCAGTTCTCGGTTCCGTTTCGCACGATCGCGTAGAATTGCTCGAGGCCACGCTGCTGATCCAGCAGGAACTCCGACAGCTCATTGGCCATGTTCGCGTAGTCGGGTCCCTGTAGCTTCGTCGTCGCGCCCGGAGACGCGCGGTTCACGTCGGCGATGGTGTCCACGATGACCTCGAGCGGCGTCTCGGTCGGCTGGCCGTTGCTGCCCGTCATCGGGGTCACGAGGTGAGCGAGCGCGATGTTGAGGACGCCGTCGGGGTCGAGCTCGTTGGCGCAGATCTCCACGTTGTTCGCGTCGTAGGCCCGGCCCGCGGCCCGCCCGAGGAGCGCGGTCGTCGCGTCGACCACGCCGCGCTGGACCTGGCCTTGCGCGTTCGTCGCCGTCGGGACCATCGCCGACGACATCACGTGGTAGAAGGGCACCATGTTCGTGTCGTCGCTCATGATCTGAATGATGTCGTCGCTCGACGCGAGGAGCTCCGCGAGCGCGTCGTTGCTCGACCCGGCGTCGACCAGGTACGTGAGGAGTTGCTCAGTCGACGTGCGCCCCGTCTGATCCTGGCGGATGGCCTCGTTGAGGTCCATCGCCCCAGCAAACGTGGGCCCGCCGATGGTCGTGGCCGCGTCGTTCGTCAGCGTGGTGCGCGCCCAGGGGCACGACGTCGAGCCCGGGGGACAGTACGACCAGAGCTGCGCGCGCGTGGCCCCCACGATGACCGGCAAGATGTGCTGGAGCGACGGATCGGCGAAGCTCTGCGTCGTCGTGTTCTCGCCGTTGACGCTGAGGAACTCGTCGACGAGCTGCGAGCGCGCCGACCGCCACTGCGCCTGGCGCCCGGTGTCCTTCGGGTTCGCCTGCGCGTACTGGGCGAAGGCCGCGTCGATCTCGTTCAAGGCCTCCAGCACGAGGTAGAGCGGGGTCACCTGCGGATTGGTCGTCCCGTCGTTGCGGAGCGAGGTCACGTTGCCGTGCCGGTCCTCGAGCCCGGCCGCCATGGCGACGGTCGGGTTGATGAGCGCGTTCGTGGCATTCGCGAGGACGGTCACGCCGTCCTCCGACGTCCCTGCCTTGGTGCACTGGTGGGTCGTCGGGTCGGTCGCGGCGCAGGTCGGGACGCTGATGCCCTCGAGGATCTTGATGAGATCGTGCATCGCCGGGAGCATGTCGGACGAGAAGATCTGCGCGAGGAGCGGCTCGTAGGTGTCGGCCCCGTCCTTCGTGCAGTTGATGGCGGGGCTGATCTGCAGCGTGCACTCGCTGGCCGTGCCGGCCGCGCTCTGCCAGTGCTTGTCGAGCGCGTTCATCAGCGCGATGAAGAGGTCCTCGCGGTGGCGCGGCTGGCCGGTGGTCGGGTTGTTCGCGATCGCGAAGGCCGACACCAGGGGGGTGATCGCGCTGTAGAAGCCGTCGTCCTCCCACACGAACGTGGCGTCCTGATCTCGTTGGAAGAGCCAGTCACCGTCGGGGCACGTCCGCAGCCCCGTGATCATGCCGTTCGACGCGACGTCCGGCGCGCCGCTGCAGGTCGAGCTGCCCCCGGGAGCGCAAGGATCAGGAATGGTGCGGTTCGGGCAGATGCTCGTCCCGATGTTCGGCCCCTGCAGGCCACTCAGGAAGTTGTTCGTCGTGTAATTCGGTCCGGACGAAGTCGGACTGTCGTTGGCGAGGTCGAAGAACACCAGGCGATCGAGCCAGCCAGGCTTCGGGCGGAAGGTCTGCGAGCCGCTCGTGTCCCAGAAGCCCGGGAGGGTCACGTCCGAGCCGTTGTACTGATCTGCGTTGCTCGAGTCGTACCCGATGCCGCTCGACTGCTCGATGACCCCCACGGTGGCGGCGCCGATCCCCGCCAGGCCGCCGCGAATGAAGTTGTCGCGGAAGTAGAGGCTCGCGTTGCCGACGATCGAGTCGAGGTAAAACGCGGCGAGGTTGTCGATCTTGAACACTTCGCACTCGGCGAACGAGGTGAAGCTCGTGCCGTACTGCGTGTCGAGGATGCCCTGGGTGATGATGCTGTTGGCGGGGCCGGCCGGGATGTCCACCGTGCCGAGCAGCGTGATGCCCTGCGCGTGCACGACGGCCCCGGCCTTGTTGCACGCCGTCACGCCGTTCGTGTCGTAGATCGCCTGGAGGAACCGCTGCATCTCGCTGCGGTTCGCGCCCGTATCCGCCATCGCGCGGTTCACGGGCGTCATCGGGGGCGAGGTGTTGCTCGTGTTGAAGTTGTACGCGGGCCCGTTGAGGTTGCCCCGGTCGTACGAGATGCGGTCCAGGTTCGCCATGTACGCCGGGAACGACGTCGACAGCGGGAGCGACGCGTCGTCGCCCAGGGCGCGCATCACGTCCGCCAGCAGGCCCGGTTCCTGGTCGATCTGGATGGTCACGTCGATGACGTCGTCCCAGAGCGTCGAGGTGGCCGGGATGTGCGCGGTCGTCGCCGCGTTGGCCAGCCCCTTCGAGTAGAGCCCGTCGCCTACGACGCGCGCGACCGCGTTCGGCTGCTGCGA
>JBEKGQ010000181.1:0-10592 GCA_050012715.1 Polyangiaceae bacterium | reverse complement strand
CAGACCTTCGGGAATCGGTTTCGTCATCGCGGCCTCCTGGTTAGGCCGCGACCTTACACCTGGCTGCGATCGCTCCCGAGCGTGTGAACGTCAGTCGCGGCGATACATCGTCACGACGCACGCCCCGCCCAGGCCGAGGTTGTGCTGGAGCGCCACCTTCGCGCCCGGCACCTGCCGCTTGTCCGCCGTGCCGCGCAGCTGCCACACGAGCTCCGTGCACTGCGCGAGGCCGGTGGCGCCGAGCGGGTGGCCCTTCGAGAGGAGACCGCCGGACGGGTTGGTGACGACTTTGCCGCCGTAGGTGTTGCCGCCCTCGTTGATGAACTTCTCCGCCTCGCCCTCCTTGCAGAGGCCGAGGCCCTCGTAGGTGAGGATCTCGTTGGCGGAGAAGCAGTCGTGCAGCTCGCAGACCTGCACGTCCTGCGGGCCGAGGCCGGCCTGCTCGTAGACCTTCTTGCCGGCGTTGACCGTCATGTCGTAGCCGACCATCTTGATCATGCTCTTCTCGAAGCTCGACGGATAATCCGTCGTCATCGCCTGGGCGGCGATCCACACCGGGCTGGCGATGCCGTGCTTCTTCGCGAAGTCGTCCGAGCAGAGGACGGCCGCCGCCGCCCCGCACGTCGGCGGGCAGCACTGGTAGCGCGTCAGCGGGTCGAAGACCTCCTCGCTGTTCATGACCTCGTCGATCGTGAGCAGCTGGTTGAAGATCGCGTACGGGTTGTTCGCCGCGTGCTTGCGCGCCTTCACGCTGACCTGCCCGAACGTCTCCTTCTTCGCGCCGTACTTCCACCGGTACTCGCGCCCCGCGCCGCCGAACATCTGCGCCGTCGGCACCGAGTTCGAGAAGCCCTGCACGTCGATCATCGTCTGCGCGTGCTTGCCCACCGGGCTCTCGCGGTCGGCGTACTTCGACCCGAGGGCGCCCTTCTCCATCTTCTCGAAGCCGACGACGAGCACGCACTCGGCGAGCCCGCCCTCGACGGCTTGCTTGCCGAGCATCAGCGCGGTCGAGCCGGTGGAGCAGTTGTTGTTCACGTTGAAGACGGGGATGCCGGTGAGGCCCACCTCGTAGAGCGCGCGCTGGCCGCACGTGCTGTCGCCGTAGACGTACCCCGCGTAGGCCTGCTGCACCTCGGCGTAGGGGATCTTGGCGTCCTGCAACGCGGCGTGGGCCGCCTTGCTCGCCATCACGTGGTAGTCCTCGCTCTGTCCGGGCTTGGCGAACTTCGTCATCCCGACGCCGATTACGTTGACTCGTCGTCCCATGGTGCTCACCGTCCCTTGCTAAACGAGGTCCTTGAGGAAGCTCAGCTTCGTGGCGGGGCGCACATCGCCGTCCACCCTGAGCTTGCCGTGTTGATAGAGGCTCTGCGCCTGCGTCGGATCCTTGGTGAGGGCCACGAGGTCCGCATCGTCGATCCGTAGCACGGTGGTGGCCTTCGGCTCCTTGCCCTCCCGCACCGAGCCGCTCCCCGTGAGATCGATGACCCAGCTCGCGTCGGGGTTCTTCACGTCGAGCTGGAGGAGCGCGCCGACTTCCTTCGCGAGGCCGGGCGACTTCGCGAGCCGCTCGCCGAGCGCCTTGAGGATCGCGGGCGCCTTCGCCTGAGCCGTTCCGCCCGCCGGAGCCGCCCCGGCCGCCGGAGCCGCCGCCTGCGCTGCGGGAGCCGCGCCGCCCTTCTTCTTCGTCACTGCCTCGAGGGCCTGCTTCGGGTCGATCTTCTTCAGGAAGTCGAGCTTCTGCGAGGCCATCACGTCGCCGCTGATCTTCAGCTTGCCGCCCATGTAGAGCTTCATCGGGTCGGCCTTGCCGCTCGTCATGTCGAGGAAGTCCGCGTCGGACAGCTCGAGCGTCGTGTCGGGCTTGTCCGTCGCGCCCGCCGTGACGGCGCCCTTGCCGTTCTTCACGTCGAGCGTCCACGCGCTGTCGGGGTTCGTCAGCTTGAAGACGAACGTCTTGCCCACCCGGGTCACGAGATCCGGGTTCCGCGCGACGTGGTCCTCGATCGCGATGAACACGTCGCCCGAGCCGAAGGCACCCTGCGTCGGAGCCGCGGCTGGTGCCGCGGCGGCCGGAGCCGCCGCGCCCGCGCCGCCGCGCTTCTTCGTGATCGCAGCGAGGGCCTCCTTCGGGTCGATCTTCTGCAGGAACGAGAGCTTCTGCGACGCCATGAGGTCGCCGCTGATCTTCAGCTTGCCGCCCATGTAGAGCTTCATCGGGTCGGCCTTGCCGCTCGTCATGAGCATGAAGTCCGCGTCCGCGAGCTCGAGCGTGCAGTCGGCGGTCGACGCCCCCGGCTTCACGCTGCCTGGCGCGTTCTTGAGGTCCAGCGTCCACGCGCTGTCGGGCCCCGTCAGCTTGAAGACGTACGACTTGCCGATGGTGTTCACGAGCTCCGGGTGCCGCGCGACGTGGTCCTCGATGCCGGTGAAGACATCGGCGCTGGTGAACGACTCCGGCGAGATCGGTGCGCCGGCTCCCGCGGGCGCAGCCGCGGCGCTCGCCTGGTGAGCCTTCTCCGCCTTCTTCGGCAGCTCCTTGAAGAGCTCCACCGCAGCGTTCGAGATGACGACCTTGTCGCGCTCCTTCACCTTCGTCCGGAAGACGATCTTCTGGTCGCCCTCCTTCCACATCTCGGTCACGAGCGTCTCGCCCGGGATGACGGTGTCGGCGAAGCGCACCTTGATGCTCTTGAAGAAGCGCGGGTCGCCGTTCGGCGCGAACTTGCCGATGACGTGCCGCGCGGCGAAGCCGAACGAGCAGAGCCCGTGGAGGATGGGCCGCTCGAAGCCGAAGTTCTTCGCGAACGCCGGGTCGGCGTGGAGCGGGTTCCAGTCGCCCGAGAGGCGGTAGAGGAGCGCCTGGTTCGGCTGCGTCTTCTCCTCGACCGTCGCGTCGGGGGCGCGCGTCGGCGCGACGTTGATCTCCGCGCTCGGGCCGCGATCGCCGCCCCAGCCGCCGGCGCCGCGCACGAACGTCGTCAGCTCGTTGTAGGCGAGCTCGGTGCCCTGATCGTCGGTCGTCGTGATGGCGGTGACGACGAGGGCGTTCTTTCCCTTGTCGAAGATGTCCTTGATCTTGATCGCGTGCTTCAGCTTGCCGTGGGTCGGCCAGGGCGAGCGGATCTCGGTGTACTGCTCGCCGTGGAGCACGCGGTCGAGGCCGTAGTGCAGGCCCGGGGCCTGCTTGCCCTCCTTCGCGAGGTCGAACATCGCCTTCAGCGCCGGCGCGACCGCGAACGTCGGCACCATGCGGAAGCCGTCGCCGCTCATCTCGTAGACGTAGGGCAGCTCCTTCGCGTCCATCGGATCGTGCGCGGCGCCGACGCCGAGGGCGTAGAGCGCGAGGTCCCGCTCGGTGAACGAGTCGTTCACCGGGCCGAGCTCGTAGCCGAGCGCCTCGTCGACATCGATGAATTCGTTGCCGCCCTTGCCCTTGGCCGTGCCGAGGTTGTTCAGGATCGGCTGCATCGACTCGGTCACGTTCGCCGGGTGCGTCGACTTGCCGAAGTCGCCGATGACGCTCCACTTGGCCTTCACCTGCTCGGGCGTCAGCGGGCGCGAGAGGCGGAAGAGCGTCCCCTCCGCGCGCTCCCAGCGGAGCTTGCCGATGAACCCGCCGCCGACCTCGAAGAGCGACCCGTTCTCCTCGCACGACTCGTGGGCGAGGTAGGCCACGAGGGGCGAGACGTACTCGGGCTTCAGCGCCGCGATGAGATCCGGCGGGAGCACCGTCTCGGTCATGCGCGAGCCGGCGATGGGGGCGATCGTGTTGACGAGGACGCCCTTCTTCTTGCCCTCGATGGCGAGCGTCTGGGCGAAGCCGTGGAGGCCGAGCTTGGCCATGCTGTAGTTGGCCTGGCCGAAGTTGCCGTAGATGCCGGCCGCGCTGGCGGTCATGATGATGCGGCCGTAGCCGGCCTCGCGCATGTGGTCCCACGCCGCCTTGGTGACGCGGTAGCTGCCGAGGACGTGCACCTTGTAGATGAGGTCCCAGTCCTCCTGGCTCATCTTCTGGAACGACGTGTCGCGGAGGATGCCGGCGTTGTTGATGACGACGTCGACGCGCTTCCACGTGTCGAGCGCGGTCTGGACGATCTTCACCCCGTCCTCGACCGAGTCGTAGTTCGCGACGGCTTCGCCGCCGGCCGCCTTGATCTCCTCGACCACCTTGTCGGCCGCGGTGGACGATTTTCCGCCGCCGGTATGCCCGCCGCCGAGGTCGTTGACGACCACCTTGGCGCCCCGGGACGCGAAGAGGAGGGCGTGGGAGCGTCCGAGGCCGTTGCCGGCCCCCGTCACGATGACGACGCGGTTGTCGAAGCGCAGATCAGCCATGGCAGAGCACCCGTTTCTTCCCTTTGGCGTTTCTTTAGCGTGCGAAGTATTGGGGGCGGGAGTGGGGTGCGTCAAGGCGTCCGGAGCGTCACGGTGCCGTCTCTCTTCCTGTTCGCCCGCGCAGGGGCGACACTGGGGAGATCGAGGCCCCCTTGCGCGCTGGGCGTGTCGTCCTGCTGCTTCTGGCGGTCGTTCTCCTTGCCGCGTGCGGCGGGGGGACGGAGCGCCCCCTCATGCTCGCGAGCTGGACGCTCGAGGCGGACGGGCGGACGAAGCCGCTCACCCTGCCGGCGCACTTCGACGCGCTCCTCGGCGATCACCCGACGCGCTACACGCTCCGCACCGAGGCCGAGCTGCCGCCGGAGATGCGCGATCGCGAGCTCGCGCTGACCATCCCGTACTTCGCGGCGCTCGTGGCGCTGAAGGTCGACGGGGTGGAGGCGCAGGATCTCGACGCGGGGCAGCTCGACCGCTACCGCGGGACGGGGGCGCATCGCTTCGTCGTCCCGGCGGCTGCGACCCGCGGCGGGGTGCTCCCGCTCGAGCTCACCGTCGACTACCGGTGGACGCCGAGCGCGTGGCTCGACACCGTCCCGAGGCTCTCGCCCGGGCGCGGCGGCGACTCGGGGTACGCCTTCGTGAAGCTCTTCGACCAGTGGAGCGCGGCGGCGGGCCTCGCGATGTTGCTCCTCGTGGGCTTCGCCAACGGCATCGTGTTCCTCGCCGACCGGCGACGCACCGCGTACGGCTGGTTCACCCTCGCGTCCTTCCTCGGGTCTTTCTACGCCGCATTCTCGCTCGGCCTCACCCAGCCGGTGCTCGGCGTGTACGACTCCCTCGTCATGGGCGGCGCGGTGCTGCTGTCGTCGCTGGCCACGATGCGCTTCACGGCGGGCGTGTTCGGGCGGCCGCTCTGGCGCGGCTGGTGGGGGATGTTTCTCTGCTGGGCGGTGGTGGCGGTCTGGAACGCCGGGCCCTTCCGGTCGACGCGCTTCCTGTCGCCCATCACCGTCGTCGCGACGGTCGTCGGGGGGCTCTACTGCGTGAACCTCCTGGTCCAGGAGCTGCGGCGCGGGCGCCCCCCGCTGGCGAACGTGCTGGCGACCATCGGGTGGCCGGTGGTGTGCATCGCGGCGACGGACGACTTCGCGTCGTGGCTCGGCCTCGGTGAGCTCTACCACGGCGTGCGCGGGGCGAGCGTCGGCACCGCGTTCCTGTCCCTCTTCCAGGCGGCGGCGCTCGGGGCGCAGCTGCTGGAGTCGCTGAAGCGCTCGGACGCGCTCAACGCGGAGCTCGCCGGTCGGGTCGACGCGCTCCAGCGGACGAACGTCGAGGTGCAGAAGCTGAACGAGGAGCTGCGGCACCAGATCGGCAACCGCTCGCAGCAGCTCGCCGAGACGCTGGCGAACGTCGGCTCGCTGCACCTGCCGGTGCTCAAGCTCGAGGCCGGCTCGCTGATCGAAGGCCGCTACCGCGTGGTGCGCTTCGTCGGCTCGGGCGGGATGGCGTGGGTCTACGAGGTCGTGCGGCAGACCGACGGGCGGCGGCTCGCGCTGAAGCTCCTCCACGGGCGATCGAACGGCGGGGCGCTGGCCCGCTTCGCGCGAGAGGCCAAGCTCGCCTCGGAGGTGGCGCACCCCGGCATCGTGGCGGTGGTGGACGTGGACCTCACCGAGGACGGCATCCTCTTTCTGGTGATGGAGTACGTCGACGGGAAATCGCTCGAGCAGTACCTCGACGACGATCCGCCCCTCGAGTGGTCGCTCACCGTGCTGCGTCAGATCGCGGAGGGGCTCGCCGAGGTGCACGCGCGCGGCATCGTGCACCGCGACCTCAAGCCGGCGAACGTGCTGGTCCAGGAGACGCTCGGCGGACCGGTCGCCAAGATCGCGGACTTCGGGGTCTCGATGGTGCTCGCCGAGGCGGCGCCGCGGCTGTCCCGCCCGCCGGGCGTCGAGGATCTCGGGTCGGTCCGGGCGACGGGCGCCGGGCGCGTGATGGGGACGCCCACGTACATGGCGCCGGAGCTCGCGCACGACGAGACGGTGACGCGGGCGTCGATCGACGTCTACGCCTTCGGCGTCATGGCCCACGAGCTCCTCGTCGGCCGGCCGCCCTTCCGCGACCCGCTCTTCGTGCGCGCCGTGCACGGTCGCTCGCTGCCGCCCCCCACGTCCCTCGGCATCGCCCGCCCGCGCCTCGACCGCCGCTTCGCAGACATCGTCGACCGCTGCCTGTCGCTCGATCCGAGCGCCCGCCCCACGGCGGCCGAAGCCGCCCACGTCCTCCGCGACGTCCGCATGGAGCCCGACCCGACGTCGGTGCCGAGCTTCCGCTCTCAGCCGCGTCCGTAGTGCTTCTTGTACCGGTTGATGAGCGCGTTCGTGCTCCCGTCGTGCGACGTGACGGGGCCCTTGCTCTCGAGCTCCGGCTCGATCTTCTTCGCGAGCTGCTTGCCGAGCTCCACCCCCCACTGATCGAACGAGAAGATGTCCCACACGATGCCCTGGGTGAAGATCTTGTGCTCGTACATGGCGACGAGCATCCCGAGCGTCCGCGGGGTCAGCTTCGTGAAGAGGATCGACGTCGTCGGCCGGTTGCCGGGGAACGTCTTGTGGGGGACGAGCTCCTCGATGCGCGCCGGGGCGAGCTTCTGCGCGGTCAGCTCGGCCCGCGCCTCGTCCGACGTCTTCCCCTTCATGAGCGCCTCGGTCTGCGCGAAGTAGTTCGCGAGGAGCACCTCGTGGTGCTTGCCGAGCTTGTTGTGGGTCTCGAGCGGCGCGAGAAAGTCGCACGGGATGATGCGCGTCCCCTGGTGAATGAGCTGGTAGAACGCGTGCTGTCCGTTCGTGCCCGGCTCGCCCCAGACGATGGGGCCCGTCGTGTAGTCCTCGATGAAGCGGCCCTCGCGGTCGACGCGCTTGCCGTTGCTCTCCATGTCGCCCTGCTGGAAGTACGCCGCGAAGCGCGACATGTACTGGTCGTAGGGGAGGATGGCGTGGGTCTGCGCGCCGAAGAAGTTCATGTACCAGACGCCCAGCATGCCGAGGACGACGGGGACGTTCTTCTCGAGCGGCGCGGTGCGGAAGTGCTCGTCCATGGCGTGACCGCCGGCGAGGAAGTCCTCGAACGCGTCGGCGCCGACCATGAGCTCGATGGGCAGGCCGATCGCGCTCCACAGCGAGTAGCGGCCGCCGACCCAGTCCCAGAAGCCGAACATGTTGTTCGTGTCGATGCCGAACTTCTTCACCTCCTCGGTCGCGGTCGAGACGGCGACGAAGTGCTTCGGCACCGCCGCGTCGCTCCCCAGCTTCTCGACGAGCCACGCGCGGGCGCTCTTGGCGTTCATGAGCGTCTCCTGCGTGGTGAACGTCTTGCTCTCGACGATGAAGAGGGTCTGCTCCGGGTTCACCTCCTTCAGCGTCTCGGCGAGGTGGGTCCCGTCGACGTTCGACACGAAGTGCGCGCGCATCTCGGCGTGCCAGTAGGGCTTGAGCGCGAGGCAGGCCATCACCGGACCGAGGTCGCTCCCGCCGATGCCGATGTTGACGACGTCGGTGATGCGCTTGCCGGTGTGCCCCTTCCAGGCTCCGCTCCGGACCTGGTCGGTGAAGCCGCGCATCTTCGCGAGCACCGCGTTCACCTCGGGCATCACGTCCTTCCCGTCGACGACGATGGGCCGGTTCGAGCGGTTCCGGAGCGCCACGTGGAGCACGGCGCGGTCCTCGGTGCGGTTGATCTTCTCGCCCGCGAACATGCGGTCGCGCCACTCGAACACCTTCGCCTGACGCGCGAGGTCGAAGAGGAGCCCCATCGTCTCGGTGGTGACGCGGTGCTTGGAGAAGTCGACGAGCACGTCCTCCACCTCGAGCGAGAGCTTCTCGAAGCGCCGGTCGTCCCGGGCGAAGAGGTTCCGGACGTGGGTCTCGCGCATCGAGGCGTGGTGCTGGGTGAGGGCCTTCCAGGCGGTCGAGTCGGTGAGCGCGCTCATGGTCTCTCCTTGCATCGTCGAGTTGGCTGGCTGTGCGGGGGAAGGAGGATAGGTGCGCCCGGGTCCGGTGAACATCCTCGCGCGCATTCACCGGAAACGAGGCCGAGGTCGCTCGCCCGCGCTAAGCTCCTCCGATCGCATGCCGCAGCGGAGAATGGTCGTCGGCCGCGTCCTCTGCGTGGCGTGGCGCGCGCCCGAGTCGGAGGATCTCGTCGCGGTCATCGACGAGCTTCGGCAGGCGCGCGCCCGCCTCGGCCGCAAGCTCCTCTACCTCTCGGTCATCGGCCCGAAGTCGCTGCCCGAGGGCAAGGTCCGCGACGCGCTCGTGGGCTTCTACCGGGACATCCTGGCGAATTGCGACTCGATGCACGTGGTGCTCGAGGGCAACGAGTTCGAGCTCTCCATCAAGCGCAGCGTCATCGCCAACGTGCTCCTCGTCGTCCAGGGGCGGGGGCGCGTCTTCATCGAGAACACCCTCGAGCGCGTGCGCGATGTGTCACCCTCCGAGGTGCGGACCGAGCTCTCGGAGGCGATGCGCGCGGCTGCGGCGACGAGCCACTTCGCCTATGCGCGGAGCGAGCCTCCCGTGCCGCCCAAGCCGTAGGTATTTCGCCCTCCACCCCCGACGCGTTCTAGCCTTCGGCGGACGATGGCTCTCCTTCGATGGCTGGCGCCGGTCCTGCTCGCGCTCGGCGTGGCGTGGCTCGTGGCCGGAGGGGGGGCCTGCGGTCGCGAGTCGTCGCCGCAGCTCGTGCAGGTGCTCGACATGGCGCCGCGCGAGGTCGAGGTCGGCGAGCACGTGAGCCTCGTCGGGGATGGGTTTCCTCCCGGCAAGCCGGCGCGCGTGACGTTCCGCGGGACGCTGCATCGCCCCGGGGAGCCACCCGAGCGCGGGGCGGAGGTCATCGCGTCGGGGATCGTGGTCGGGCCGCAGCACGTGGAGCTGGCCTTCACCGAGGCGACGCAGGCGCTCTTCTGCGGCGCCGGGGACCGCGCGACGCACACGACGTTCGAGGGCGACGTGGAGGTGGCCTTCGCCGCGGCCGCGCCAGGCGCCCCGCCGATCGCCGGAGTGCTCCGCCACGTGACGCTCGACGTGCGGCCGGGCTCGACGGCGTCGGACACCGAGGGCGACCGGGAAGGGGAGCGCGTGCTGGCGTGGCTCGGGCTCAAGGCCGCCGAGAGCCCGTCGGGGCTGGCGGTCGAGGCCGTGACGCCGGGCTCGCGGGCGGACCTCGCCGGGATCGCGCCCGGGGACGTGCTGGCGAGCTTCGACGGTGTGCGCGTCGGCTCGCCGGCGGACGTCGTCCCCGCCCCGGGGGTGAGCGACGCGGTGGTCGGCGTGCGACGCGGCGGCTCACCGGTGGAGTCCCTGAAGACAGTGGTCGTCGATGGCTTCCGGCGCGCGCCTCCGTCCGAGCTGCTCGCGGCCGCGCTGCTCGCAATCGCGGCGCTCGTCGTCGTGCTCATGTTCGGCGCGCCCATCGCCCCGTCGCTCGGCGCCTCGCTCCAGCGCGTCGTCACGCGGCTGCGCTCGCGCGCCGCGCCGCGGCGCGGGCGCGTGCCGTCGACGCGGGACCGGGCCCTCGCCTCGCTCACGGCCGCGGTGCACGACGCGCTCCCGCCTGCGGGCGTCCCGGTCGTCGTCGACGTGCTCGCGTGCGCCTTGCTCGCGGCGATGCCCTTCGGTCAGTACCTCGTCGCCGCGCAGCTCGACGTGGGCCTCCTCTTCGTCGCGGCGGCCACCGCCCTCGTCACGGCCGCCCTCGTCGCCGCGCAGAACCCCTGGGCCGGCGCTCGCGCGGCGGCCCACGTCGCCTGGCAGCACGTGCCGGCCGCGGCGGCGGTGGCGAGCGTCGTCTTCACGACGGGCTCGCTGCGGATGCAGGAGATCGAGCACGCGCAGGGCGGCTGGCCCTGGGACTGGCTCGCCTTCCGCAGCCCGGCGGCGCTCGTGGCCTTCGTGCTGCTCCTGGCGTGCGCCCGCATCGAGCCGGGGTGCGTCGAGCCGAAGTCCGGCGTCGCCGCGCGCATCGAGGACCTCGGCGGCGCTCCACGGGCGCCTCGGGGAGCGTGGCTCGAGGCCGCGTGCCGCGCCCACCGCATCGTCATCGCCGGGCTGGCGAGCGCGCTCTTCCTCGGCGGGTGGGTCCTCCCGGGGCTCTCGCCCGCGGCGCAGGACGCGCGTCCGGCCCTCGAGCTCGGCGGCGCCGCGTGGCTGCTCGGCAAGACCTGGGGCCTCGTCGTCCTCCTCGCGTGG
>JBEKGQ010000180.1:0-10599 GCA_050012715.1 Polyangiaceae bacterium | reverse complement strand
ACGAGCGCTTCATGGACGACCTCGGCGCGCGCCTGAAGAGGATGGCCGCCGAGGAGGGGAGCCAGGGGGGCGCGCCGCTCATCGCGTACCTGGAGAGCGGCTCGAAGGACGTGCACGCGTTTTTCGAGGACAACAAGTGGCTCTACGCGGACCCGAAGGACCTCGACGATGCCTACGAGACCATCGACCGCCAGATCGCCATCCGGAGCGGCCTCGTGGAGGACCTCGGCGACGAGCCGCCGCCGGCCGATCCGCACGCGTCCGCGCCCCAGGTCAAGACGACGGGCGAGAAGAAGCCCGCTCTCGGCCTCGACGACTACCGCGCGAAGTGGAAGTCGAAGGCCAAGGAGGCCGAGGACTTCCCGCGTGGCTACTTCGAGACCGACGACGGCACGATGATCGGCCTGCGCGTCGTCTCGTCGACGACCGGCATGGGCGACGCCGGGGGCGACACGGTGCTCGCGCGCATCCAGCGCCTCGTCGAGGAGATGAAGCCGGCGTCCTACCAGCCCGGCATGAAGGTCGGCTTCGCCGGCGACATCCCGAACGCGGCGGCCGAGAAGGAGTCCATCATCAGCGAGGCGGTGTGGGCGACCGGAATCGCGTTCGTCCTCATCGTCGCGGGCGTCGTGTGGTTCTACCGGTCCGCGTGGTCGCTCGTCGTCATCGCGCTGCCGGCGCTGCTCGGCGTCGGCTCGGCCTATGCCTTCGCGTACTTCCGCTTCGGGTACGTCAACACGACCGGGATGTTCCTCGGCGCCATCATCCTCGGCAACGGCATCAACTACCCCATCGTGCTGCTCTCGCGGTACCGCGAGTTCCGCGCCCGCGGGCAAGCGCCGGCGGACGCGCGGCGCGAGGCGGTGCAGAACGCGCTCCGCGCCGAGCTCGTCGGCGCGTGCGTGGCGTCGATCGCCTACGGCTCGCTCACCGTCACGCAATTCCGCGGCTTCAACCAGTTCGGGTGGATCGGCTTCGTCGGGATGCTCCTCGTGTGGGTATCAATGATCCCCTGCGTGCCGGCGCTCCTCGTCGTCGTCGAGTGGATCCAGTCGAAGCTCCCGCCCTGGATGCGCGATCCCGAGCCGCGCGTCCGACCGGACGGGAGCCGCGGGCCTCTCACGCGCTTCGTCGCGACCCTCACCGAACGCCGGCCGTGGGCCTTGCTCGCGGCGATGGCGGCGGTCACCGCGCTCGCGGCGTGGCGGGTGCCTGGCTTTCTGCGCGACCCCTGGGAGTACAACTTCGACCACCTCGGCTCGCGCGGCAGCAAGCAGGGCGGGGCGGGGGAGTGGTCGAACAAGGCCGAGCAGGTCTTCGGCGGCAAGATGAACGTCGCGGGCGCGCTGATGCTGGCCGACAGCGCCGAGCAGGTTCCGGCGCTGAAGGCCCAGATCCTCGCGAACGACGCGGCCGACCCTCAGGGCAAGCTCATCGCCGAGGTGGCGACGGTCTACGATCTCTTGCCCGGCACGCCCGAGGAGCAGAAGAAGAAGCTCGAGATCCTCGACCGAATTCGCGACCGGCTGACGCCCCGCGTGCTCGCGGATCTCCCGACCGACGAGCGAGCCCGGGTCGACGAGCTGCGGCCCCCGGAGCGCCTGCGCGTCCTCGAGCCGAAGGACCTCCCCGCCCTCCTCCGGCGGCGCTTCGAGGAGAACGACGGGCGCGTCGGGACGGTGTTCTACGTGAAGTACGGCAACGACGTCTCGCTCTCGGACGGGCACAACCTGCTCCGCCTCGCGCGCGCCACGGACAACGTTCGCCTCGCCGACGGGACGGTGGTCCAGACCGCGAGCCGCTCGACGATCTTCGCGGAGATGATCCGCTCGATGGAGCAGGACGGCCCGCGCGCGACGCTCGCCTCGCTCCTCGGCGTGGCGCTCGTCGTGCTCCTCGCGACGCGCAACGTGCGCGGGGCGCTGGCGGTGCTCGCGGCGCTGCTCATGGGCGTCACGTGGCTCGTCGGCGGCGCGGCCTGGTTCGGCGAGAAGCTAAACTACGTGAACTTCATCACGCTCCCGATCACGTTCGGCATCGGGTGCGAGTACCCGTTCAACGTGTACGACCGGTCGCGGCTCCTCGGTGGTGACGTCACCTCGGCGGTGAAGCGGGTGGGCGGGGCGGTCGCGCTCTGCAGCTTCACCACGGTCGTCGGCTACAGCTCCATGCTCTTCGCCGACTTCCAGGCGCTCCAGTCGTTCGGGCGCCTCGCGGTCAGCGGCGAGCTCGCGTGCCTCGCCGGCGCGCTGCTCATGCTCCCGGCGTTGCTCCACGTCCTCGGCAAGCGGCGCTCGTTCCGGGCCCCCAGCCCCGCCTCAACGGGCGCTCGCGAGTAGCTCGGCGCCGGTCGCGACGAAGTCGCCCCGCCCCCAGGCGAGCAGGCGCTCGATCTCGCGGCGGAGCACGAGCCACTGCAGGTCGCCCGGGTGGATGGCGATGCGCGCCGGCATGACGGCCCGCGCGTGCTTCGCGACCCTGCACCAGGCGAGCGTCGAGAGGAGGCGCCCGGGCGAGCGGCTGGCCCAGTTGAGGACCACGCTGGGGCGGGAGCGGCCGGCGGCGGGGTCGTAGATGCGCAGGTGGTCCTCGGTGAAGCGGTAGGCGCGCTCGGCGAGCATCGGCAGGAGCCATGCGGGCATCGACCACGCCGGGGCCACGTAGCCGTCGACGCGGAGCCCGGCGTCGGCGAGCACGCGCTCCCCCCGTTCGACCCGCGAGCGGCCCTCGCCTGGCGAGACGTCGCGCAGCTCCGCCTCGCCGCCCGAGGCGACGCGCTGGGCGAAGAGCCACCCGAGGCGGCTCCCCTGCGACGGCCCCTCGTAGCGGTCGGCGCTGCGGTGCGAGAAGCCATGCAGGTAAATCTCGTGGCCATCCGCCTGGAGCTCCCTCAGGCGCGCGCAGAAGCCAGGGGCGTCGCCGAGCGGGGCGCGGCCGTGGAAGTCCGGCACGACGAGGAGCGCCGGTCGAGCGCCCGCGGCGTGGCAGAGCGCGAGGGCGGCTTCGACCTCGGCCGACCAAGTGGGGGAGACGTCGTGGATCGCGACGTGGACAGCCATGGAGAGAAGCCCCGAGGGTCCTTTTGGCTAGCACGAGCCGTATGAGCTAGCGCGACCGGAGCAGCTCGTCGTAAACGGCGAGGACGCGCGCGAAGTGCCCGGCCGCGGTCGGGACGCGCTTCGCCGCCTCGAGGGCGAGCCCGCGCAGCTCGACCGGATCCCGGGCGAGGAGGCGCAGCACGGCCGCCGCGCAGGCCTCGGCGTCGAGGCCCGGGTAGAGCTCTCCGCACGAGAGGTCGGCGCTCTCCGCCGCTCCGCCGGAGTCCGGAACGACAACGGGCAGCCCGCAAGCGACGGCCTCGCTGACGACGAGCCCGAAGGTCTCGCGAGGGCATCCGTGGACCAGCACGTCCGCGCTCGCGAGGCTCGCGGCGAGCTTCTCGCGGTTCGTCTCGAAGCCCTCGAAGCGCACATCCGGGGGGGCGAGACGCTCGAGCTTCGCGCGCTCGGGGCCGTCGCCGAAGAGGACGAGCACCGCCGGGCGCTTCGCTCGCACCCGCGCGAACGCGTCCAGGACGACCTCCCAGTGCTTCTCGAACGCGAACCGCCCGAGACCCACGAGCAGCGCCGCGTCCGCGTGGTGTGGCCCGAGGAGACGCGCTCGCACTGCCTCGTCCCGGGCGCCCGGACGGAAGGTCGCGACGTCGATCCCGAACGGCACGTGCTCGACGTTCTCGACGCCGATCGCGCGAAGCTTCTTCGCCTGCGCCGCCCCCGCCACGAAGGTGGCGTCGAAGGGGGCGAGGAGCGCCCGCACGCCGAGAAAGAGCGGTCGAGACGCCGCCCCCAGCCATGGCTCGAGGTACGTGCCGATATGGTCCGCATGCCAGAATGCCGTCCGCACGCGGGTCGCGCTCCGCCCGGCCGCGACGACGGCGGCCACCCCGAGGTAGGGCGAATGAGCCTCGAGCACGTCCGGGCGCTCCGCTCTCACTCGCGAACGAATCTTGTCGAAGCGACCCAGCAGATGATAGGTGCGGTCGTACGGGAGTGCGGGACCGGCCATTCTCACCAGTCGGGATTGCCCTCGCGGCGCGGCGCTTGCGTAGAGGACCGTCTCTACATCCTTCGGTCCGGGAGCGATGACGACGTGGTCGTTCCCGAGCTGGCATAGAAAGTGACCTCTGGTCGACAGATGGCTTCGAACCCCGCCTCCTCTTTCGGAATAGAATTCAGTGACATCGACGATCTTCACGCCGTCTCTCCCTCGCTGAAGGGTGCGAACGGCGCTTCGCGCTTTGCCGTTCCCGCCAACGCCGCCAACGCGGGTCTCGCCGCCGGCCACGGGCCCACTCTCGCTCCCTTCGCGGCCCTCGCCGCGCGCCAGGGTCGCCCGCTTCGCGTAGCGATTCTCAGTGACTTCACACGGATCACCTACGCGAACGGCGCGGTGTTTCAGACCCGTTTCTTGTACCAAGAATTGCGGCGGTGTGGTCACGAAGTCACAGTCATCGGGCCCCATGATCCGGACGCCACGCCCGAGGAGCTTGCTCCTGGCACAGTCGCGCTGCCGAGCGTCCCACTGAAGACTTACCCGGGGCTGCATCTGCCGATGCCACTCGCGCCCTGGATCTTCGACCCCGGCCGCTGGCACTTCGACGTCGTCTTCGCGCAGACGACCTCCCTCCTGCTCGAGTTCGGGGTGTGGCTCCGCAAGATGAAGGGCATCCCCCTCCTCTGCGTGAACACGACCCATCTGGTCGCCGCCTACGACGTCCTCCTGCCCGAGAGGCTGTCGAAGAACGAGCTCCTGCAGGCCGGCGTCCTGATGACGCTGACGCGTCCCTACGAGCGGCTCTTCTCCCGCATCTACAACCAGAGCGACGGGCTCGTCGTGCTGAGCGAGGGGCTGCGGGCCTACTGGCGCGAGCGCGGCGTCACCGCGCCGATCCACGTCATCCCGCGCACGGTGCAGCCGGAGGTCTTCGACCGCCCGCTCGGCCCCGATCCGTACACGCACCTCATCGAGCGCGAGGGGCTCCCGCAGCGAGGGCCGCGGCTCCTCTGCGCCGGGCGCCACACGCGCGAGAAGTCGCAGGACCGGGTCATCCGCATCTTCGCGAAGCAC
Organism: Polyangiaceae bacterium; assembly: GCA_050012715.1. Lineage (GTDB taxonomy): Bacteria > Myxococcota_A > Polyangia > Polyangiales > Polyangiaceae > Palsa-1150. Next base: position 5,472 of record JBEKGQ010000180.1, on the reverse strand, counting down.
GTGCTGCCCGAGGAGCCGGACGCGACGCTCACGCTGGTGGGTGACGGGCCCGACACGGAGCTCTACCGGCGCGTCGCGCGCTCGGTCGGCGCCGAGCATCGCGTCTTCTTCACGGGCGAGGTCCCGTGGATGACGATGCCGGACTTCTACCGGTACGCGGACGTCTTCGTGCACGCGTCCCTCAGCGAGACCTACGGCAACGTCATGGGCGAGTCGCTCTGGTGCGGCACCCCCACGGTGGCCTTCGCCGACGGCATGGGCGTCTCGTCCCAGATGCAGGACGGCATCAACGGCATCCTCTTCGCGCCCGGCAAGGGCGACGAGGCCGAGAGCGCCGCCGACGGCGCGTTCGGGCGCGCGGTGGTCGAGCTGATCCGCGATCCCCGGGCGCGGGCGCGCTTCGGCAAGGCCGCCGCCAAGCGGGCCCGCGAGCGCTGCTCGCCGGTTGCCGTCGAGCAGCGCATCGCCGACGCGTTCCAACACGCGCAGGACCACGCGTGCGCCTCGGGCCTGCGCCCGGTCTCGCACCGCCCGCGCATGATGCAGTGGCTGACGACGCTGAAGCACGCGCGTCCGTGGACGGCCTACAACGGGATCATCTACCTCAGCGGCCACCTGCGGCCGGCGAAGACGGCGCGGCGCGAGCGCATCCACCCGCTCCTCGGCGACTGAGGCGCGACCGCCGTCACCTCTCCGCCGGAGGAGCGGCGTCACTCATCGGCGCACGTAGACGAGCATGCCGTCGATCTCCGTGTCGTACGCGAAGCGTGCTTCCATGACGTCGCGCAGCTCCTTCCGGAAGGCGCTCACCTCGGTGATGCCCTCGACGCGATCGGGGGGAGGCTCGAGGTAGTCCTCGCTGTGGACGAACCAGCGCGGGCCGTCCGCGCGCTCGAGGTCGCTCCGCCACGCGTCGAGCGGGAACTTCCCGTTCCGTACGAGGTACGAGGTCTGCCACGACGGCACGATGACGCGCCCGTCGAGCTCGAGCTCGAGGGTGCTGTCGCTCGACACCACGACCTCCCCGGGGCGGAGCGTGCAATGCGAGCGGAGAGCCTCGACGACCGCGTTCCAGCGTCGCTCCTCGCGGGCCGCGGCGAGGAGCTCCGGGAAGCTCGTCCCGCCCACCGCGAGCGCCAGCACGAGCCCGGCCCACCCGAGCCACACGCCCGCGCGCGACGCCACCGGCGCCGGCCCGCAAGCGCCGAGCGCCACCAGCGCCGCCATCGTCGGCTCGAGCCAGTACTGCGTGCCGCTGCCGTGCTTGGCCATCGAGAACGCCGACCAGGCGATGCTCGTGCCGAGCGGCAACGTCGCCACCAGGGGGGCGCGGCGCCGCACGGCGTAGAGGCCGGCGACGACGTGCGGCAGCCCGAGGAACATGAAGCGGCCGCCCATCTCCTGGAGCCATCGGTCGAAGCTCAGGGTCTGCCCGGTGGCCCGCGCGATGTGCCGGAGCCACTCGCCGTGGCTCCACGCGTGGAACACGCCCGCGAGCGCCCCCGCCGCGAGCCCGCCGACGACGAGCGGCCCGAGCAGGCGACGCCCGCCGCTCTTCCATTGGGTCACGACGTGCGCGGCGACGGCGCCCACCGGCGTCCCGAGGACGCTCGGCTTCACGAGCGGCGCCACGGCGAGGAGCGCCGCCGAGAGCCCGTCGAGGCCGCCCCGATGCGTCAGTCGCACGAGCCCCAGCGTCGCCAGCGCCACCGCGGCGACGTCCGCGTCGGCGGTGCCCGCCTCGCGGACGAGCATCCCGAGCCCCACGGCGAGGAGCGCCCCCGTCAGCACGGCGCGGCGGTTCTCGGGTCGGCTCGCGCGCACCACGACCCCGAGCGTCGCGAGGAAGAGCAGGCCGTTGACCGCGCGCCCCACCGCCCGCACGCCGAGGTAGTCCGCCGGCGAGAGCTTCGCGAGGAGCCACGGCCAGAGCGGCGTGTAGAGCACGTAGTAGCGCGAGGGCGGCGCGCCCATCTCCCAGGCGCCCTGCGCCGGCTCCACGTAAAGCGGGAAACCGCGCTGGATGCGCGTCGCCTGGAACACGAGCTCCGCCTCCACGCGACCGAAGGGCCGCGTCAGCCACCCATGCGCGACGAAGGCGAGGCCGCCCGCCGCGCAGACGACGGCCGCGAAGAGCGCCAGCCGCCGGGGGTCGACTCGCATCGGACGCGCGCACTCTAGCCGAGTCGCAAGCGAGGCTGTGCGCGGGAGGCCGGCCCATCGCGGGGTGTGCTACGAAGCTCTCGCCCGATGGGTCCCAAGCGCGGCTCCCCGCGCCTCGCGGCGCTGCGTCAGTCTCTCGCGGAGGCCTCCCGCTCGCCGCTCTCCTGGGTGCTCGCGGCGGTGCTCGTGCTCCACGCGGTGGGCCTCGGCTGGGGCCTCCCCGCGTCCGATGGGTGGGACAACGACGGCGTCGCGCCGCGAGACTTCCTCGCCGGGCTCGTGGAGACGTTCTCCCCCGGCCGCTTCTACACCTATCCGCCGGTGCACCTCGCCGTTCTCGGCGTCGTGACGGCGCCGGTGACGCTCCTCGCCCTCGCGCACGCACCCACCCTCGCGCCGGCCGACGTCGTTCGCGAGATCCTCCGCGTGCCGTACATGACCGCCATCGCGTACGCGGCGCGCCTCGTGTCGCTCGCCATGTCGCTCGGCATCGTGTGGGCGGTCGCGAAGATGACCGAGGAGCTGCGCGGCAAGAAGGCCGGCGTCTGCGCGGCGGCGTTCGTCGCCGTGAACGTGTCCTTCACGTACTACGCGCACACGACGAACCTCGACGTGCCGTACCTCTTCTGGGGCTGCCTCGCGCTCCTCGCGCTTCTCCGCGCCGTCGTCCGTCACGAGCCGCGGCGCCTGCGCCGCTGGGGGATCTTCGCCGCCCTCGCGGTGGGCACCAAGGACCAGGCGTACGCGCTCTTCCTTCTCTCGGTGCCGGCCGCCCTCGGGCTCTGGCTCTGGCTCGACCCGCGCGCGCGGGCCTCCGCGCGCCTCGTCCTCCGCGAGGCGGCGCTTGGCGTCGCGAGCGCCTTCGGCCTGCTCTGCGTCGTCGATGGACCGCTGTACAACCCGACCGGCTTTCGCGCGCGCCTCCACTTTCTCCTCGGCCCCGCCAGCCAGCCGTACGCCGAATATTCGGACGACTGGACCGGCCGCGGCGAGGTCGTCCGCGATCTGTTCCTGCATTTCGACCGATCCTCCCCGGCGGCGTTTGCGGTGCTCGTCGTGCTCGGCCTCGTGCTCGTCGTGCTCGGCGTCGTGCTCCTCGCGCGGGACGACCGCCGCCGGCCGGCGCCGCTCGTCGCGGGCCTGCTCCCCCTTCTCTGCATCGTCTCCTTCACCGTCGCGTTCAACTGCCTCGCGCGTCGCACCGATCATCGCTTCGCTCTCCCGCAGACGGTGCTCGCCGGCGTCTACGGCGGCGTGGCCCTCGAGGCGCTCCTCTTCCGGCTGCGCTGGACGCCGGCGCGCTGGCTCGCGAGGCTCCCGGTCGCGGCGGCGTTCGCGGTCGCGCTCTACGCGGCGGCCGACGTCGACGCCAACCTGCTGCTCGACCCGAGGTACGACGCCGAGGCCTGGCTTCGCCAGCACGTCGGCCCCGGCGAGAGCATCGAGACCTACGGCCTCAACGTCTACATGCCGCGCTTCCCGGGCATCGCGCACGTCACGCGGGTCGGTCCGCGGCCGGAGGACCACCGGAGCCCGATGCCGGGCGTCGAGGAGCAGCTCGCGCCCTACGGCGACGCGTCGGCCCGGGCCCCCGCGTACATCGTCGTGAGCGAAGGGTGGGCCTGGCGCTACCTGCTCGACCCGGACGAGGGGCTCCCTCGCGGTCACCAGCGGCCTCCGACGCAGCGCGAGACGGAGAGCGACGCCGCGTCGTCGGCCTACTTCCGCGCGCTGACGGGAGGGGACTACCCGCCGTACCGGCTCGTGCACGTCGCCGAGTGGACGAGCCGTCTCTGGCCGTCCCTGGACATCCACGCGTCGACCTCGCGCGAGATCTGGATCTTCGCTCGCACACCGTAGGCACGCGGCGCGGAGACCGCATGTGGGAGGGCGCCGGCGGGGCGCCGCTGCTACTCTCACGAGCTGACCATGTGCTGGCAATCCCTGGTCCTCGGGGGGGCGTGCGCCGTGGCTCCGCTCGCGATCCTCGGGTGCACGCTCGTCGCACCGCTCGGTGGCCTCGCGGGTGACGAGCCCGACGCGCGGGAGACGTACGTCGGGAGCGACGCGACCACCGGCGAGGCCGCGCCCGGCGTCGACTCGGGTACCGTCGCCGATACCGGCCCCGCGGACACGTTCGCCCCCGACGGCGGCGCGCCTGGCGCCGACACGGGCGCACCCCCTGGCGACACGGGCGCCGCCGACACCACCGCGGACCTCGTCGACTCCTCCTCGGTCGACGCGCCTGCCGACGTCGCCGCCGAGGCTAGCCCACCTCCGCCCATCGCCTTCGTCCAGATTGCCGCCTCGAGCCCGGCCGGCTCCGTCGCCTCGATCACCGCGAAGCTCGCGCAGGCTCAGACCGCCGGCGACCTCGACGTCGTCGCCATCGGCTGGAACGACACGACCTCCACCGTCTCGCAGGTGACCGACACCGCCGGCAACACCTACGCCCTCGCCGTGGGGCCGACCCGCCTCGGCAGCGATCTCTCGCAGTGCATCTACTACGCGAAGGACATTCACGCCTCGGCGGCCGGCGCCAACTCCGTCACCGTCACCTTCGTCGAGGCGGCGAACGTCGCCGACCTCCGGGTCGTCGAGTACGGCGGCCTCGACACCGCCGCTCCGCTCGATCAGGTGGCCACCGGCACCGGGAACAGCGCCGGTCCCGCCGCGAGCGCCGCCGCTACGACGACAGTCGCGCGCGAGCTCCTCTTCGCCGCCGGCATGTCGACCGATCTGTACTCGGCGTCCGGCACCGGCTTCACGATGCGCCTCGTGACCTCCGACGGGGACCTCGTCGAGGACCGCACCGTCTCCGCGACGGGCTCGTACTCGGCCACGGCCTCCCTCGGCGCCTCGTGCGAGTGGCTCATGCAGCTGGCGACCTTCCGCTGACGGCGACCGCCGCGCAAACTTGGCCGGGTCCCGGGGGGTGGGCTCCAATGCGAGCGCGCCCGCATGCCCACTCCGCTCCTCGACCCGCACCGGATGCTCGCCTGGGCGCCGGTCGCCGGCGAGCCGCTGCGCGCCGCGCTCCGCTGGGGCTCCCAGCACACCGGCCTCCCCGTCATGCTGGTCGCCGGCATCGCCATCGTCGTCGCCTGGCACAGCTTCAAGCGGACCCTGCGCTTCGTCCTCCAGGTGGTCATCTGCGTGGCCGGACTCGCGCTCGCGACGCGCCTCGGGTGGCTCACCTGGTGAATGCCCTTTGTGGTAAGCGTCCTTCCACCATGCAGCTGAAGGATCTCAAGATCATCGTCTCCGGGGGCGCCTCCGGAATGGGCCGTCACTTCGCCGTCCGCCTCG
>JBEKGQ010000179.1:0-16313 GCA_050012715.1 Polyangiaceae bacterium | reverse complement strand
ATGAAGACGGAGAAGGAGCTCCTCCCCGGCAACGTCTGCCCGCTCCACCCGACGCTGACGATCGAGCGCATGAAGGAGGAGACGTACTTCTTCAAACTGTCGGCGTACGCCGGCAAGCTCCTCGACTACTACGAGAAGCACCCGGAGTTCATCCAGCCGGAGACGCGGCGCAACGAGGTGCTGAGCTTCGTGCGGGGCGGGCTCAAGGATCTCTCGGTGTCGCGGACGAGCTTCACGTGGGGGATCCCGGTGCCGGGGAACTCGAAGCACGTGATGTACGTGTGGTTCGACGCGCTGGCGAACTACTGGACTTCGCTGCAGGACACGCCGGAGCACCGCGCGTTCTGGAGCCACGAGAGCGTGCTGCACCTCGTCGGCAAGGACATCCTGCGGTTCCACGCGGTGTACTGGCCGGCGCTCCTGATGAGCGCGGGGCTCGACCTGCCGAAGACGATCTACGCGCACGGGTTCCTGACGTTCAACGGGCAGAAGATGAGCAAATCGCTCCGCAACGCGGTCGATCCGGTGGGGATCGCGGCGGCGTTCGGCGAGGTGTGCGGGAGCGGCGACGGCGGGGCGGACGTGCTGCGCTACCAGCTGCTGCGCGCCATCGCGTTCGGGCAGGACGGGGACTTCGACCTCGCCGCGATGATCGAGCGGTACAACGCCGACCTCGGGAAGAACCTCGGGAACCTGCTCGCGCGCACGCTGGGGCTGTGCGCGAAGATGACCGAGGGCAAGGTGCCGAAGCCGGGGAAGCTGACGGCGCTGGAGGAGGAGCTGTTCGCGGAGGCGAAGCGCGCGTCGGACCGGGCGCGGGAAGAGTGGGACGGCCTCGCGCCGCACCGGGCGCTGGAGGCGACGTGGGCGCTGGCGTCGGCGGCGAACACGTACGTAGACCGCGCCGCGCCGTGGGCGGCGGCGAAGGCGGAGGGTGGGGCGGAGCGGGTGGGGACGATCCTGACCGCGCTGCTGGTGGTGCTCCGTGTGCTCAGCGTGATGATCTGGCCGGCCTTGCCGAAGAAGAGCGACGAGATGCGAGCGCAGCTCGGCCTGGGACCGGTGGTGCCCGGGACGACGCGGTGGCCGGCGGAGCCGGACCTCGGCCAGGTGGGGGCGGCGCTCGCGCCCGCGGGCTCGCTGTTCCCGACGATCGACGCCGACGGCGCGAAGGCGCTGCTGGAGAAGATGACGCCGAAGCTCGCGGGGGAAGGGGAGCCCGCGGCGGCCACCGCGTCCGCGCCGGCGACCGCGTCCGCGCCGGCGACCGCGATCACCTACGACCAGTTCAGCGCCGTCGAGCTGCGCGTCGGTCTCGTGAAGACGTGCGAGCGCGTGCCCAAGAAGGACAAGCTCCTGAAGCTCGCGATCGACCTCGGCGAGGCCGAGCCGCGGACCATCATCGCCGGCCTCGCGCTCTCGTTTCAGCCCGAGCAGCTCGTCGGCCGCAAGGTCGTCGTGGTGGCGAACCTCGCCCCGCGCGACTTCGGCAAGGGCCTCGTGTCCCACGGGATGGTCCTCGCGACGGGCCCGAGCGAGAAGCTCGTCCTCGCCACCGTCGATGCCGACGTCGAGCCGGGCGCCCGCCTGAAGTAGGCGGCGCGCCTAGAACCAGCCGAGGACGCCCGCCGTCACCCCGAGGAAAGTCAGCGACGAGGCCGCCGAGACGGTGCTCGTCGTGCCGCCGGTGTTCGTCGTGTAGGAGTGGCCGCCCGCGAAGGGGAGATCGCCCGTGAGCCCGGCGGTGAAGCCGAAGTGCGGAAGCGGCGTGATGACGAGCTGCGGATCGAGGTCGATCGCGGGCTGGTGGTAGCTCGCGCTGTACGTCGTCGTCGTCGTGCCCACGGTGGTCGATTGCTTCTCGGTGAGCGTGTAGAACGAGAAGCCGCCACGGGCCCAGATCGAGAGGATCTGGTTGATGTGGAAGATGTACCCGCCGCGCGGCGCGACGCCGAAGATCGTCGTGGTCGGCGCGGAGTTGGTCGTCGTCGTCGTGCCGCCGGCGTTGTTGTACGACTCGGTGCTCACGTTGCCGCCGATCGTGAAGAAGACGATGAGATCGCCGCCCACGGTCACGTTCGGGATGATCGTGTAGTCGAATCCGAGGCGCGGCACGGTGTAGATGTTCGCCACCGGCACGGTGGGGAACCCGGGCAGGCCGGGCGAGTCGTTGATCGCCGGCGTCCCTCCCCAGAAGAAGCCGAGGGACGACGAGTTCGTCGTCGTGACGATCTTGTTGATGCCCATCGGCGGGTTGGTCTGCGTCAGCGTCGCGTGGCTCCACCCCAGCACCGGCAGCAGCCGATCGGCGCTGAAGATGAACTCCCCCGGGTCGCCGAAATTGCTCTTCGACTGCGCGTGGGCGAGCGATCCCGCCAGCATCACGCTCACGCACGCCGCGACTGCGCTCAGTCTTCGCACCATGACCGACCCTTCTTTCCTAGGCTTTCGTGGCTTCGACGCCGAATCTAGACGCAACGGCGCGTCGAGCGCCACCTTCTCTCGAACGATTCACGCCGGCGAAATGCGACCCAGCACGAGGGGCCGCTGAGGCGGCGAGGCATCACCGAGGACGAAACTACTCGCCACGCGCCCCACGATCGCCGCGGCATCGCTCTTGCTCCGCACGCGCAGGCGCGCGAGGGGCTCGCCGTGCTTCACGCGCGCGCCGGGGCGGGCGTCGACGTAGATGCCCACGGCGTGGTCGACCGCCTGATCGGCGCGCGTGCGGCCCGCCCCCATCGCCACCGCGGCCAGGCCGACGCCGAGCGCGTCCACCTGCTGCACGACCCCGTCGCGCGGAGCCTCGACGACGACCTCCTCGCGGGCCACCTCGAGGCGCGAGCGATCGCCGACGACGCGCGGGTCACCCCCCTGCGCGCGGATCATCCGCTCCATCGTCTCCGCCGCCGAGCCCGTCGCGATCGCCGCCGCGAGGCGCACGCCGGCGTCCTCCTCGCCCTTGGCCACGCCGGCCATCACGAGCATCTCGGCGGCGAGGCGGAGCGTGCACTCGACGACGTCGGGCGGCCCGCCGCCGGCGAGCACGTCGAGCGCCTCGCGCGTCTCGATGGCGTTGCCCACCGCGACGCCGAGCGGCGCCTCCATGTCCGTCAGCAGCGCGACGACCTTCTTGCCGGCACGCGTGCCGACGCGCACGAGCGCCTCGGCGAGGGCGCGCGCGTTCTTCTCGGTCTTCATGAAGGCGCCGCGGCCGACCTTCACGTCGAGCACGAGGCCGTCGATGCCCTCGGCGAGCTTCTTCGACAGGATCGAGGCGACGATGAGCGGGATGCACTCGACGGTCGCGGTCACGTCGCGGAGGGCGTAGATGCGCTTGTCGGCGGGGGCGATCTCCGCGGTCTGCCCGATCATGCAGCAGCCGACCTCGCCCACGATGCGCGCGAAGTCCTCCGCCGCGAGCGAGGTCGAGAAGCCCGGGATGGCCTCGAGCTTGTCGAGCGTTCCGCCGGTGTGACCGAGGCCGCGGCCGCTCACCATCGGGACCGGGACGCCGCACGCCGCGACGAGCGGGGCGAGCGCGATGGAGACCTTGTCCCCCACGCCGCCGGTGGAGTGCTTGTCGACCTTGAAGGCGGTGACGCGCGAGAGATCGAGCACGCGGCCGCTGCCGAGCATCGCGTCGGTGAGGGCGACGGTCTCCGCGTCGTCGAGGCCGCGGAAGTAGACCGCCATGAGCCACGCGGACATCTGGTAGTCGGCGAGGTCGCCCGTGCCGAGCGACGCGATGAGGCGGGCAATCTCGCCCGGGGCGAGCTTCTCGCCGTCACGCTTCGCGGCGATGAGCTCGACGAGGGTTCGCATGGGCGGAGGGAGACGAGGCATAGCATCGGGGGAGGCGGCGTTGCTATCGTGAGCGCGATGACGTGGACGACGTGGGCGGCGGCGGTGCTGGCGGCGGCGGGGATCCTCGGGGGGTGCTCGAAGGACGAAGGGCCCGCGCCGGCGCCGGCGCCGGTGCCGTCGGCGGCGATCCGGTCGACGCCGATGATGGCGGATTCGGCGTCGGCGTCGGCGTCGGCGACTGGGTCCGCGTCCGCGTCCGCGCCTGCGTCCGCGTCCGCGCCTGCGTCCGCGTCCGCGCCCGCGTCCGCGTCCGCGCCCGCGTCCGCGCCCGCGATGGCGAGTGGGAAGGCGGCGGGGAGCGCGAGCGCGAAGGCGGCGCCGACGTGCGGGGACAAGCCGATGCCCCCGTGCCCCCTCTACGCCTGGATGAAGGCGAACACGTCGGCGGCGATGAGCGCGCAGGACTTCGGCGCGCTGGCGGTGGCGCTCGACAAGGTCGTCGGGTTCGCGCCGGCGGGGTACACGAACTGGGCGTCCATCTCGAAGGACGGGGCGAACGCGGCGCGGGCGGAGAGCCTCGACGGCGTGAAGGCCTCGTGCCGGGGGTGCCACAACCAGTACAAGGACCGGTACAAGAAAGAGATGCGGGACCGGCCGATCTGACGCGCGCGAAGACGTCAGAAGCGGCCCTGGAGCCAGAGGGGGAGCGACGCCTCGCTCCCGTGATGCGAGCCGGTGATGCCGAGGACGACCGCGGTCACGACGCACGCGACCCCGACGCCGAGGGTCACGTCGGCGACGAGCGCGAACGACTGGGCGGAGTGAAACTGGTTGATCGCGCCCTCGTTCGCGCAGACGTTGCCCGTGCAGTGAGCGTTCGACGCGGAGAGCTGCGTGAGGGCCGCCACCCCGAACACGGTGCCCGTGAGGAGCGAAGCGGCGCCGAAGCCGCCGACGACGTAGGCCGCGGTGCGCCGGGGCGACCCGGCCGTGGTCGGACCCGTCGCGGACGGCTCCAGGGGCTGGCTCGGGTCGAGAGGCATGGTGGCCGCCACCGGCGGGAGCGGCGCGGGAGGTTGCACGAGCTCACCCGGGCTCACGGCGATCTCCTTGCCCTGCCCTTCGCCGAGCTCGACCTCGTAGCGCTGGTCCCATCGGCCCGGCGACGACACGACGATCACGTGGCGGCCGGGATCGACGGGCTGGACGACGCCGAGGACGGAGGAGCTCAGCACGGTGTCGTCACGCTTCACGATCGAGGGCAGCGACGAAGCGAGCAGGATGCGGAGCTTCGGCAGGCGCTTCTCGAGCGAGCGGGCGCGGGCTCCGGCGATGCCGTGGCGCTCGTCGGAAGGCGGCACGGCGTCGTAGAGCTCCTCGAAGTGCTGCCAGGCGCGGGCGAGCTGTCCCCGGTTCTCCTCGCAGTCGGCGAGGTTGAGCAGCGTGCCGGGGGCGGGGTCGAGGCGATTGCTTTCCTCGAACTTCGCGCAGGCCGTGATGTAGTTCCCCGCGTCCGCGGCCCGGCGCCCTTCGCGAAAGAGCACGTCGGCGGCGGCGGGATCCGTGGCGCGGGCATCGCCGGACGCGAGGCTGACGATGAGCGCCGCCGGGAGCCAGAGTCGGAGGATGAATGGTGCGCTCCTCATGGCTCGATGAAAGCCCATCCGGAGCAAGAAGCATGCGCTCGTGCAAGTGTGCTGCCCGCGGATCGCGCCGCGAGCATGGTTGCCTCATCTGGGGCGGTCCTGTCGACCCGCTCCGGCGCCCCTACATGCACCTGCCCATGTTGCAATGCTTGGAGAAACAGTCGCTGTCGTCGCCGCACTCGGCGTTGGGAGGGCAGCTCGGGGCGCAGATCGGCGGGGCGCAGACGTTCGCGACACATCGCTGCGAGCCGCACGACGCCCGCTTCCGCCTTCGGGCCGGCGTCGCTGTGCCCTCCGGTGCCGGTATCGGGCGGCACGACCCCGGTTTCGCCGGGCAGGTTGGTGCTCGCGTCCGCCATGACGTCCGGGCCGGCGTCGGTCGTGGCGAGCTCGCGCGTACCCGTGCCCACGACGAGCGTGCAGCCCGTCAGGACCGGCAGCGTGAACGCAGCGGCGACCCTTCGCCAGCGAGCCGATGCGCGTCCCACGAAGGTTCCAGAAGCACAGAGCGCACCGTCGTGATCCCCAGGCTCCGTTGACGGGCGATGGCTCCTGAGCGACCTCTATCGTCATCCCCACGCCGCCATGCCGCTCCGCCCTTTCCCTCGCCCGAAGGTCCCTCGCGTCGGCCGGCCGACGGGAAAGTTCACGCAGCACCGGCGGCTCGACTTTCTGCGCGAGCGGCTCGAGGCGCACGCGGCGGGGCTGACGCTCGAGGACCTCGCCGGGATGCTGCGCGTGACGACCCGGTCGGTGCGCCGGTACATGCACGAGCTCGGGCTCTTGACGGAGGTCGAATCGGTCGAGGTTCGCCCGGGCGGCGCCCACGTCTGGCGCATCAAGCCGAGCGAGCGCGGGCGGACGGTCGCGCTCCGGCGCACGCAGGCGTACGCCCTCCTCGCGGGGCGGCGCGTCTTCGAGGTGCTGCGCGGCTCGGCGCTCTTCGACGAGATCGAGCTGACGTTCCGCGAGGTCGAGCAGGTCGCGCACCGGCCCCTGCTCCAGCGCTCCGCGACGACGGTCCGCCCGCCCGCCGGCGACGTCGGCCTCGAGGATCGCTTCGCGTACGTCCCCCCCTTGCCGACGACGTACGCGAATCGCAGCGAGGACATCGACGCGGTGTTTCAGGCCGTGGCCGAGCTGACGACGCTGCGCTTCCGGTACCGGGAGGAGACCGGGGAGCACGGCACCGGCGGTGGCAAGGGCGCCCGCATCACGGCGCAGCCCTACGCGCTCGTGCTCCACGGCGGCAGCATCACGTGCCTCGCGCGCGACGTGGACCGGGCGGCGGTGCGCCCCTTCGTCTTCGACCGCATCAACGACCTGGAGGTGCTCGAGGCGGAGCACTTCGAGCTCCCGGCCGACTTCGCGCTGACCGACTGGCTCCAGGGGGACTTCGGCGTGGCCCGCGCCGGAGCGGTGAAGGTCCTCGTCGAGTTCGAGGCCCGGGCCGCGACGACCGTTCGCGCGAGAAAGGTTCACCCTTCGCAGAAGGTGGCGCTGGCCCCCGACGGGCGCGTGCGCGTCTCGCTGAGCGTGCCGGACACGCCCGAGGTGCTGGCCCGCGTGCGCACGTGGGTGCTCGGCTTCGGCGCGTCCGCGCACCTGATCGAGCCGCGGGAGCTGGCGACGGAGCTCGCCGTCGAGCTGAGGCGCGCTGCGTCGAGGTACGGCGCTTGAGGGCGGCGCGGCACGGAGTTGCAAGCTCTGCTACCCCGTGGGAGAAGGGCCAGCGCGAACATGTCCACCTCCCAGGCTCAGTCGCACCCCTCGTTGCCCGTCGTCTCGAACGACGTGCAGCCCATCGTCCCCAAGAAGCCGCCGGCCGACGCCGACGCGCTCCTCCACCGGGAGCTGCGCCGCGGTCCGTGGTGGCAGAAGATCCCCGCCTACAAGGCGGTCGAAGAGGCGACGTTCCTCGACCACGCGTGGCAGGCGAAGAACTCGATCACCAAGGTCTCCAAGCTCGTCGAGACCATCCAGGACCTCGTGCCCCCGGGGTTCATCGAGGACCTCGAGGGCGGCATGAAGCGCGCGCCCATGAGCGTACGCGTGAGCCCGTACCTCGTCGCCCTCATCGACTGGGAGCACCCCTACGAGGACCCCGAGCGGATCCAGTTCTTCCCGCTCGCGTCGCGCTTGCTCGACGATCACCCGAAGCTCGGGCTCGACTCGCTCCACGAGCAGGCGGACGCGCCGGTGCCGGGGCTGACGCATCGCTACCGCGACAAGGCGCTCTTCCTGCCGCTCGACACGTGCCCGGTCTACTGCCGCTTCTGCACGCGCTCGTACGCCATCGGGCTCGACACCGACGAGGTCGAGAAGGTGCATCTCCGCCCGAACGACGAGCGGTGGAAGCGCGCCTACCAGTACATCGCCTCGCGCCCCGAGCTGGAGGACATCGTCATCAGCGGCGGCGACGCGTACCAGCTCCGCGCGCAGCACCTCGAGGAGATTGGCGAGGCGCTCCTGGCCATTCCCAACGTGCGGCGCATGCGCTTCGCCACGAAGGGCCCGGCGGTCATGCCGATGAAGATCCTGACCGACGACGCGTGGCTCGACGCGCTGACGCGCGTGGTCGAGAAGGGCCGGAAGCTCCACAAGGACGTCGTGCTCCACACGCACTTCAACAACGCGGGCGAGATCACCGGCATCACCGAGGCCGCGATGGGGCGCCTCTTCGAGCGCGGCATCGTGGTGCGAAACCAGAGCGTGCTGATTCGCGGCGTGAACGACACGGTGGCGTCGATGACGCTGCTCGTGAAGCGCCTCGGGCACGTCAACGTGCACCCGTACTACGTCTACGTGCACGACATGGTGCAGGGGGTGGAAGACCTGCGGACGAGCGTGGACACGGCGATCTTCATCGAGAAGAGCGTGCGCGGTAGCACCGCGGGCTTCAACACGCCGACGTTCGTCGTCGACGCGCCGGGCGGCGGGGGCAAGCGCGACGCGCACTCGTACGAGTACTACGACCGCGACACCGGGGTGAGCGTCTACTCGGCGCCCAGTGTGAAGCCGGGGCAGCTCTTCCCGTACTTCGATCCGCTGCACCAGCTCTCGACCCACCAGCAGCGCCGCTGGGCGGACCCGAGCGAGCAGAAGGTGATGGTCGAGGACGCGCTGGCGAAGGCGCGGGGACGCGCGCGCTGAAGTGCCGGGCACGAATGCGGCGGGCGAACCTGCACGCCGACGGAGCCGTTCGAGACGCTGGCTCGCGCGCCTGCTGCCGCTGGCCCTGCCGGTCGCGATCGCCGCTCTCGACTTCGGCCTCCGGGGCAAGCTCCTCGGCGAGCTGACGCACGAGGCGCGGCTGGCGTACGAGGCGTGCTTTCTCCCGGGCGCCGTCACGTGGGTCGCGCTCGCGGTGGCGGCGGCGCGGCGGCGCTCGTGGACGCGGTGGGCGGCGCGGGTCGTCCTCGTGGCGGCGGCGCTCTTCGCGGTGGGGACGCAGATCCAGACGTGGGCGCGGTACGGGTCGTACCTCAACTGGCGCACCGCCCTCATGGGCAACGCGCTGACCCCGTTCCTCGGGCAGGAGCTGTGGGGCGATCGGCTGCGCGCGCTCGCGTACCTCGGGGCGCCGGTGCTCTTCGCGCTGGCGGTCGTCGTGGGGATCCGCCGGCTGGCCCCGCCGCGCCGGCGCGCCGCGCGCGTGGCGCTGCCGGTGGGCGTCCTCGGGCTGGTGGGGGCGATGGTGTGGGGGAAGGCCGATGCCGGCTGGGACAGCGGGACGAGCCCGGACGTGCTGTGGCTCGCCGCGGCGGGGGCGCTCGTGAAATCGCACCGCACCCACGAGGACATCATGGTCGAGCTGAAGTGGCTGCCCGCCGCCCGCTCGCCGGAGGCGGTGCCGGAGCTCCACCCGCGGCCCGCGCGACCACGCAGCGTGCTCTTGCTCATCGACGAGTCGGTGCGCGGGGAGGACGTGTGCAGCGCGCCGCGGGCCGACGCGGCCGACTGCAAGAAGAACCCCTTCACGAACGCGCTCCTGCCCGAGCGCCACGGGCTCACGCAGATGCGCGCGGTGGATTCGACGACGGCGCTGTCGATGGTCACCATGCTGAGCGGGCGGTCGCCGGCCTCCGCGCGCGCGCCGCTGCTCTCGGCGCCGCTACTGCCCGAGTACGCCCACGCCGGCGGCGTGGATGCCGCGTACTGGACCTCGCAGAACCTCCTCTACGCCAACGCGGGCCGCTTTCTCGACGGACTGCCCCTCCGCGACTTCGTGTGCGGGACGGAGCTCGCGCCGTACGCGGACTACCTCGACGGCGCGGACGACGCGCTCCTGCTCGACCGGGTCCTCCGGGGGCTGCCCCGGCTGCGCGAGCCGTACCTCGGCATCGCCCAGCTCGCGAACACGCACTTCCCCTACAAAGTCGACGAGCACGACCTCCCGTTCTCGTCGGCGATCGACTGGCGGAAGATGAACGACGCGGGCCGGACGCGCATTCGCTACTGGGACGCGCTCTACCGGCAGGACCGGCTGCTCGCGCGGTTCCTCGCCGCGCTGCGAGCCCGCCCCGACACGGAGCGCACCGTCGTCGTGTTCCTCTCCGACCACGGCGAGCAGCTGGGCGAGCACGGGCAGATCGGACACACCTGGAACCTCTACGACGACGAGATCCTGGTGCCGATGTGGATCGACGCTCCGCCGGGCACGCTCACGCCCGGGGAGGAAGCCCACCTGCGCGCGCTGGAGGACACGCCCGTCACCGAGCTCGACCTCGCCCCCACGGTGCTCGATCTACTCGGCCTCTGGGACGCGCCGGAGCTCGCCTCCCTCCGGCGGTCGATGCCGGGGGTCAGCCTCCTCCGCGACACGCCCCCGCCGGACCGCGCCCTCGTGATGACCAACTGCTCGGAGCTCTTCTCGTGCGCGGTGCCGAACTGGGGCGTCGTCCGCGGCGCGCGCAAGCTCATCGGCGCCGAAGGCGATACCGCGTGGCATTGCTTCGACGTCCACGCCGATCCGCACGAGATGAACGACCTGGGCGCGCCGGCCTGCGGAGACCTGCGCGCCCTGGCGGAGGGAGACGGGCGCGGAACGCCGTTTCCCGAGTGAGCTTCTCGCGGGCGTCCCAGGCCTACTGCCCGGCGATCCAGATCGGCATGTAGTGCTCGACCCCGTCGAGCGATGACGTGATGGTCACGAGCTCGCCCTTGAAGAGCGAGCCCGTGGTCTTCACCTTCACCGTGACGTAGGCCTTCTCGCCGTTGGTGCCGCTCGTCTTGTCGAGCGACACGGAGACCGACGACGGGTTGTACTTGACGAGCTCGTCCTGGCTGCCGGTGATGGGATTGCCGGGGTACGCGCTGAGGTTCCACGGGCCGGTGGTCGCAGCGTCGCTGTAGAAGCCGACGGCGAACGTGACCGAGTCGCCGGCCAGAGCCTTGTACCCTTTGCTCGTGAACGTCGCGGCCGAGGAGGAGCCTCCTGGGCCCTGCGGGTTGGCGACGGTGACCGTCTGGGCGTCCAGCGGGGTCACGTTGAAGTACGCGCCGGAGGGGACGGGAACACACGGGTTGTGACCCGCCGAGAAGCTCTTGTTCGACCAGATGCGCTGCACCCAGTAGTCGAACGCGGTCGGCGTCGTCTCGATGTCCTCGTAGAACGAGGAGTCGGGGCCGCCGATGAAGAACTCGCAGGCGTCGCCGTCCTCGCTCTGGAAGTCCTGGAAGTAGTCGAAGGCGAACGAGTCGTCCTGGAAGCCGTAGACGCCGCCGCCCTGGGGGTCGCTGGCCGCCTCGTTGACCTCGTGGCTCATCGACATCGTCGTCTGCTGGGCGGCCGTGTTGCCGCCCGGGAACGTGCAGCTCGGGACGACGGCGTAGGTCGTCGCGACGTTGTTGACCGTCATGCCCGAGTGCCAGCCGCCGATGCCCTGGGCGCACGCGTCCGATGGCGCGCTCCCCTGGCCGCTGGACAGCTGCGCGCTCGTGCCGGGTGCGAGGAAGAAGGCGTAGATCGTGTTCGTCGTGGGGGCGGGCCAGCCGGTCGGCCCGGCGACGCCCGCGTACATCGTGACCATGTTCTGGAAGTCCGAGCTCGAGTTGGTCTCCGTCATGGTCGCGGGCGGCGCCGTCGTGACCGAGACGTGGTTCACCATGCCGCTCGTGACCGGGCCGATCCCCCAGCTCCCCGCGGTCTGGGTCCAGTACGAGGTGGTTCCCAGATCGTCGGCGAAGCCGTCGAAGCTGGGGGCGGAGGTGTCGCTGCTCCACGTGATGGCGACGACGACGGGGGCCGTCATCGTGGCGCCGCTGTTCAGGAGCTGGCCGCCGCTGGGCGCAAACGCCGGGTACGTGGTGCTCGGAGCGCCGTGATCGATCGGGGCCGCGGCTTCGACCGGGGCGCCGGCCTCGACGGGCGTCGTCACCGGTCCGCCCTCGTCCTCGCTCGCTCCCGCCTCGGGGCTCGGCGCGGGCGCTCCGGCGTTCGAGGTCGACCCTCCGCAGGCGAGCCCGCCAACGGACATCATCGCGACAAGGACACACGCTGCGCTCGTTCTCATCGGTGCACGCTCCCGGCTGGACCCGGGCGCGCGCCTACGCAAGCCCCAAGCCGCCCACTTTGGCGCAGGGGGGACGGCCGATTACTGCACGGATGGACGGATCGTGCACGAACCACGGCCAGCCGTGCATTTCGTAACGCGCGGGCCTCGACGCCCTTTTCCGCTCGGGAGATAACTAAGGTGCCAGCGCGGATTCCGGGAATCGTTTCCGGAGGGTAGAGTCGACGTCCTTCGCCTGATCGTCCCGGCCCAGGGCGCGGAGGGCGCGCGCCTCGACGGCCAGCTCCTCCGGCCTCAGCTGGTGTGACGGCAACATGCGAGCAGCGTGGATGGCCCGGAGGGCCGCCTGGGGATCGCCGCGTCCGAGCGCCTCGCGCGCCTGCACGACGAGGGACGCCTCCCGCGCGAGGGCGTCGTCCTGGACGACGCGGGTGGACGGCGCCGAAGCCGTCGCCAGCGCGGGGCGAGGCGCGACCGTGGTGGCGGCGCTCGTACCAGGGGGCGGCACGGCGCTGGGGAGCGGTGACCGAACCGCCAGCGCCGGCGTTGCGGTCGACGGCGGAGCGACGACGGGCGCAAGCACGGGTGGCGGCGCCAGCGCGGGAACGAGCACCGCCGGGTCCGGGCGAGCCGCCGGCGAGGCGGCCGCGAGGGTCGCGACCGGAGCGGGCGACGGGCTCGGCGGCTCCTGCGGCACGGGCCCGATGCGGAGCAGCATCGCGGCGAGGCCCACGGTGACGGTTCCGCCGAAGAGGGTACCGAGCGCGAGCAGCTTGCTGGCCCCCGCTCCGCCCGAGAGCAGCGCCCCGGGCGCGGTCGAGGCGGTGCTCGCCGCGCCCGCGGCCCCGGCGGCGCCACCCACCGCTCCCGCCACGTTCGACCAGACCTTGGCCCGCGCGACGGCGCCCGGCGCGTCGACCTTGGCCGCACGGAGCAAGGCCCGCGTGGCGGGTGAGAGGCGCGGCTCGGTCACGGCTCGCTCCTCTCCGGCCTGGAGAGGGCCTCCTCGAGCTCGGTCCGCGCGACGCGAAGGCGCGAGTACACGGTGTTGAGCGGGATGCCCAGGACCTGCGCGATCTCCGGCGCGGTCATCTCCTCGATCTCGTGGAGGACCAGCACGGCGCGTCGACCCACGTCGATCGTCTCGAGCGCCGCATCCAGCCGCGAGAGCGCCTCGTTTCGCAGGAGAGCCTCGGCCTGCGGAGCTTCGATCGCGGCGTGGCCCAGTGCGTCGCCCCCGTCGGGGTCCTCGGGATGCCGGCGGCGGTGGCGGCGCGCGTCGCTCGCGACCCGGAGGACGATCTGGAAGAGCCACGCGCGCGGGCCGTGCCCGCGGTCCTCGAACTGGTCGAAGCGCCGGTGGGCGACGACGAAGACCTCCTGCGTGCGGTCCTCGACGTCGGACTCGTAGACGCCCAGCCGGCGCAGGTTGCGCCACACGAAGTCCACGTGCGCCTCGTAGAGCGCCCGGAAGCTTCGCGCGCGGCTCTCGACCGACTCGACGGGCGCGGCGTCCCGCGACCCGACGGACACGGCGATCGGGCGGAGCGAAGGCTGCGTCGGCAGGGGTGCAGCGAGGGCGCCCGGCGAAGTCACAGTGGAAGAATGGCCGCGCGGGGTCACGTCCGTCACCGCACGTCCCACGAGAAGGCGAGCTCCAGGCGCACGTTGCCGATGGGCACCTGCTCGCTGTCGCCGTTGAGATCCTTGAACGATCCCCGGAGGATGTTGACGCCGGCGGCGGCGCGGAGGACGGCGGAGAGCCGCCCGCCGAGCTCACCCCGCAGGTTCACGCTCGGCCCGACGTCCCAGTAAGGCAGCGTCGAAACGCTCCCGGACTGGATCGACGTCGTGCCGATGTCGGTGCCGCCGCACACGTCGAGCTGCATGCCGTGGTGCCGGGTGTAGAGGCCCGGCATGCGCAGGCAGGTGTCGAAGCGCCCGGCCGCCCAGGTCGAGGCCTTCACGTCGCTCGGAGGGAGGGAGGTGAGCGACTCGCCGAAGGCCACCGAGGGCCGCAGGAAGAGCCCGTGCCCGGCCTCGACGACGACGAACGCGGTGGGACCGGCGATCGCGCCGCCGCCGGCGCCCGTCATCAGGAAGAGCCCGGCGCCGAGCTCGAGCGCTCTGACCTCGTCGTGGTGCAGGTACCAGTCGTGCTCGGGCGACGCCTTTTCTTCGAGCGCGGGCGCTGGCCAGGCGGCCACCGGCTCGCCGCCGACCGCCCCCATGCCGATCTCGGAGGTGGCGGCGCTCGCCGTCGCCGGGTCGCCCGTCGCAGGCGCCCCGCTGCCGCCGGAGCCGCCGCCGCCGCCGGCACCGCCCGACCCGCCCGAGCCGGCGGGAACCCCGGCGTCGTGGCCCATGGTCGACGCAACGCCCGCGCGCGCCTCCGCCGGGGCGGCCGCGGCCGGGGTGCCCCGTGACTTCCGCAGCTCGGTATCGAGCACGAGCGTCGCCCAAACGCCCACGGCGCGGGCAAGGCCACCGCAGTCGGCGGTGGTCCCGTCGATGTTCCGGTGGGCGACGGCGACGCCGTCCCCGTCGGTGATCGCCCCCGCCGCACGGAGGCCGCCTCCCGCCGGTTCCACGCGCATCGCGACGGACCATCCGGGCCCCGGGGCTCGGGCCGCGGACAGGGCGCGCCGCAGCAGCTCCTCGCCGTGGTCGCGTTCGCGACACTGCGTGGGGCTTTCGAAGACGATCTCGGGCGGCTCGGCGGCGTCCACTGTCTTCCCTTCGAGCATGGCCGCGGCGGAAAGGTTCCGTCGGCGACCGCAACCACAGTTGGCGGATAGGTGCCCACACGGGCACGCGATGGTGTCGAAGAGCGCGAAAAGCAGAATGCCGCGACCAGCGCGCGGCGCCAGTCTGCAAAAGGGGGACCCCCTACTGATCCCCGCAGGGGTTCGGCGGGGAAGGGGTGGGGCCGGTGATGTCGGCGGACGCCGGGATGGCGATCTCGCTGCCTTCGAATCCGAGCCCGATCGAGATGGCGTTGCACGGGGTGGCTTCCGCGTTGGACACGGCGCTGGAGCTCGGGGACAGCACGATGTCCGAGGCCTGCTCGACCTGCTGCGCGATGCTCTGGAAGGCGGACGCCGAACAGAGCGACGGCGAGAGCGACCCGGCCGCGCTCTGCATCCCCGCGATGAGCTCCGTCGTCAGCAGCGCACCCGCGATGGTCCCGTCGGTCACCGAGCCCGGAACGTCCGGCGCGAAGGTGAGGCTCGCCGCGTGGATGGTCAGCGGAAACGACGCCCCGCCGAGCGCGAGGCTCAGCGAGACCTCGACCGGCCCTCCGTTCACGAAGGTTCCGTCTCTCTGGTAGGCACCCGAGAACTTCACCGCGGCGCTCGCGATGGGATCCGTCCCCGCCGGGCACACGCCGGCCGGGCACCCGGTGAGGCTCTCCGGCTCGATCGGCCAGCTCGTGGCGAGGGTCCACGCGGGCGGCCCGTGATTCACCGTCGCGTAGTCGCCGCCGCTCAAGAGGACTCCGGTGAGCCCCGACGCGCTCGTGGTGTTGCCGGAGGTGTCGGTGAAACCCGTGACGTAGACGAGGTCGGTGAACGCCCCGTCGACGATCTCGGCGTTGACCTTCTGGCTGAAGGCCGCTCCACCGACGGTGATGAGGATCGGGAGAACGTTCGCACCGAAGGAGTTGTCGATGCCGCCGTTGCCGTCGACCTGCGTGGTCTTTGACGCGCCGGCCGCGAGCGAGCAGACGTCCGTCGACGCCTCGGTGGTCACGAGGTCGTCGAGGTTGTAGCCGAACGCCGCCCACGCGTCGGAGCTCGCGATGCCGTTCCGGTCCGTGTCCCCCAGGTAGAGCTGGTGGATGGCGTAGTCGTGCGGGCTCGTGCCCGTCGGGGGAGGCGTCGCACCGCTCGGCGGGGAGGGCGGCACCGTGCACGTGACGCCGGGGGTCTGGCAGGTGTCGCCCTGGGGCGGCGGGGAGGACGCGTCCATCGGCGAGCCACCGCTGTCGTACGGCGGCGGGGAGCCCGAGTCGGCGACTCCGCCCTCGTCGGTCACTCCGACCGCGTCGTGGCCCGCACCGCCATCGGAGGGGGCTCCCGCGATCTGTCCGCTGCACGCGCCCGTCGATATGACCGTGGCGGCGATCGCGGCCGCGACCGCTCCCCGCATCCATCGGTTCTGCATCGTCGGTCCCTTGTGAGATGCGCCGCGTGGCCGGTCAAGGTCGCGGCGCGATGCGGGCAGGGATCTCCCGCATCGTCGGTCGCGCGCATCGCTGGGCTCGGCAGGCGTCGCCGAGGACCTCGAGGGCGTCCTCGAGCCGGCCCAGGTCGGCCAGCGCCCGAGCGGCGATGTACAGCGT
>JBEKGQ010000178.1:0-10622 GCA_050012715.1 Polyangiaceae bacterium | reverse complement strand
ACCGACACGATCCAGCCGATGGCGTAGACGACGCCGAGCACGCCGAGCGTCATGAAGAACGCGACGACGTCGCTCTCGGTCAGGCTCGAGAGCATCATCCCCACGCCCACCGCGGCGGCCGAGAAGCACACGCAGCCGAGGTAGCCCGCCCACACCGGGCCCCAGTCGAGGGCGCCGAGGTGCCACGGCCACACGAACATGCCGATCGGGTAGAGCAGCGTGGCGGCGAGGAGGATGAGCACCATCGTCAGCGCGGCGATGTACTTGCCGAGGATCACCTCGCTGTCCTTCACCGGCATCGTGATGAGAAGCTCCAGCGTGCCGGAGCCCTTCTCGGCCGCGAGGCTCCGCATCGTCACCGCGGGGATGACGAAGATGCTCAGGAACACCGGGAGGGTCGAGAACATCTGGTCCATCGTCGCGCGGTCGACGTCCCAGAAGCTGCCGGCCACGACGCCCTGGATGTGCGGGATGAGGAAGAAGAAGACGCCGAGCAGCAGCATGGTGCCGCCGAGCACGACGTAGGCGACCGGCGAGTTGAACTGCGCGCGGAGATCGCGGCGCGCGATGATGAAGATGTTTCTCATGGTCTAGCTCCGGTCCGCCTTCGCGGCCTTCACGTCGTCGTCGGTCGAGCTGTCGTCCGAGTCGTCGCCGTCCTCGTCCTCCTCGTCCGCGTCGTCCTCCTCGTCGTCCACGTCGGCCGCCGGAGCCCCCACCTGGCGGTTCCGCCGCTCGTCGCCGATGGTCAGCGCGCGGAACACGTCCTCCAGCGTCTGCGCGTCGCGGTGCAGCTCGAGGAGCACCCAGCCCTTGTCGGCCACCGCGCGGAACAGCTCCGGCCGGAGGTCCACGTCCTGCTCGCTCACCATCTCGTAGGCGTGGGCCCGGTCGTCGGTCGGCAGCTCGTTCAGCTGCTTCAGCCCGTCGACCTTGCCGAGCGTGTCCTCGACCTCGCCCTTCGTGGGAGGGGCGCCCTTGCCGCGGTAGGGCGTGCTGCCCACCGACTCCTGGATCGAGACGACGTACCGCACGCGACCGCTTTTGCCGCGGATCTCGTCGAGCGGACCGTCGGCCACGATGCGGCCGCGCGACACGATGATGGCGCGCGCGCAGGACGCCTCGACCTCCGCCAGGTTGTGGGTCGAGAGCATGACCGTGCGCTGCTGGCCGATCTGCTTCAGGTAGTCGAGGAACTCCGCCTTCTCGTTCGGGTCGAGATCGCTCGTCGGCTCGTCGAGGATGAGGATCGGCGGGTCGTGGATGAGGGCCTGGGCGAGGCCGACGCGCTGCCGGTAGCCGTGGGAGAGGTACTTGATCTCCTTGCCGAGCACCTGGGCGAGGCCGCACACTTCGACGACGCTCTTCGCGCGCTTGCGGAAGACGCTCGCGTCGAGGTGCCGGAGGTCGGCCGCGAAGCGCAGGTACTCGAGGACGCTCATCTCGAGGTAGAGCGGCGCGCGCTGCGGGAGATACCCCAGGCTCTCGCGCACCTTCAGCGGGTCGTCGAAGACGTCGAACCCGTTGACGCGCGCGACCCCGCCCGTCGGCGAGATGAAGCACGTCAGGATGCGCATCGTCGTCGACTTCCCGGCGCCGTTGGGGCCGAGGAAGCCGACGATCTCGCCTTTCTGGACCTCGAAGTTGATCTTGTCGAGAGCCCGGAACGACCCGAAGCTCTTCGAGAGGTCGGCCGCGTAGATCATCGATTCGTTGGACATTCCGAGTGCTCCGGCAGGGCTCAGGGGACCGCGGGGCGGACACGTAGCACAGGAGCGGCCGTTCGCGGCGCTCCCAATGACGTGGACGTGACCCCCCCCGAGGCGGGGCGCATCCTAGCGACGGACGAGTCTCTGTCAACCATGACGCCCGCGCGCGAAAACCAGCAGCGCGGAGGCTTATTCCCGGAGGTTGGCGACGACGCCGAAGTGGTCGCTGGGGAAGGTCCCCGCGAAGGGGGCGTCGAAGCAGACCCGTGCGTCGACCGGCTCGCCCCGGCGGCGGTCCTCCCGCCCGTGGACGAAGACGTAGTCGATGCGCCGGTCCGGCTCGCCGAGCGGGGCGGCGTGGGGGTTGCGCCGGGCGAACGTCGTCCCCGGCGAGCCGTCCCCCGCCAGGGCGAACGCGTCCTGGAAGTAGACGCGCTTCGCGCCCCCGAGGGACGTGAGCCCGGTGAGGTAGCGGATCTCGTCGGACCCCGGCTCGGCGTTGAAGTCGCCGACGAGGATCGCCGGGAAGCCCGACGCGGGGGCGAGCGCCTCGACCTGCTGCACGACGAAGCGGACCTGCTCCTCGCGGACGTGCCCCTCCTCGAACTTCCAGTTGAGGTGCGTCACGAAGAACGGGACGTCCCCGAAGGGCGCCTTCACGAGCGCGTAGAGCAGCGTCCGGCGCTCGGCCGTCCCGCCGCGCGGGAGCTCGAACGTCCGGCTCGCGGCGATGGGCCACCGCGAGAGGGCCGCGTTGCCGAAGTACTTCTCGTCGTGCGCCCGCGCGTAGGCCGCGTGGTACCCGAAGCCGTCGCCGACCGCCGCGAGCTGGTCGAGCCCGTCGCCCTCGCCCGGATCGAGGCGCAGCACCTCCTGCATCCCGAGCAGATCCGGCGCGAGCGCCTTCACCTCGGCGCGGATGGCCGGCAGGCGCTGGTCCCACGGCCCGAAGCGGTTCCAGATGTTGATCGTCGCGACGCGGAAGGTCGGCATCGTGCGCGCGAGTCTACGTCACCAGCCGCAGACCTGGCCCTTGTTCTGGTCGTGCAGCCACGCGCGGAGCGGCGCGAAGTACTCGAGGAGCGGCCCCGCGTCCGCCTTGCGGCCGGCGCCGACCGCCTCCATCGCGTCGGGCCAGGGGCGGCTCCCGCCCATCGCCAGCATCGCCATGAGCTTCGCCCCCGCCGCCCGGTTGTCGTGGATCGAGCACTGGTCGAGCGGCCCCACGTAGCCGGCCGCCTTGCAGAGCGCGGCGTGGAACTGGAACTGGTAGATGCGCGCGAGAAAATACATGACGTACTGCGAGCTCGCCGCGACGTGGTACTTCGCGCCCGGGTCGAAGTCGTCCTCCGTGCGCGCGACCGGCGCGCTCACGCCCTGGTAGTGGCGCTTCAGCTCGAGCCACGTCTTCTCGTAGTCGGCGGGCTTCGTCTTGCCCGCGAAGACGTCCCACCGCCACTTGTCGATGAGCAGGCCGAAGGGGAGGAACGCGACCTTGTCGAGCGCGAGCTTCATCTGCTCGTCGATGCGCGCGTGCTCGCTGTGGGGGACGCCGTCGAGGAGACCGACCGTCTTCAGGTACTCGGGCGTCACGCTGAGGGCCATCGTGTCGCCGATCGCCTCGTGGAAGCCGTCGTTCGCCCCCCGCTGAAAGAGGATCGGCAGCTTGAAGTAGCGCTGGAAGTAGAAGTCGTGCCCGAGCTCGTGGTGGATGGTGACGAGGTCCTCCTCCGTCGGCTCGATGCACATCTTGATGCGGAGGTCCCCGCTCCAGGCGACGTCCCACGCGCTGGCGTGGCAGACGACCTCGCGGTCGCGCGGCCGCGTGAAGAGCGAGCGCTCCCAGAACGTCTCCGGCAACGGGTCGAACCCGAGCCCGGTGAAGAAGTGCTCGCCCTGGTGGACCATCTTCTTCGCGTCCCACTTCGCCCGGGCGAGCTTCTTGCCGACGTCGAGCGACGGCTCGTTCGGGTAGGGGACGACGACGTCGTAGATGTTGTTCCACTCCTGCGCCCACATGTTGCCGAGGAGCTCCGACGGGATCGGCGCGTGGTCCGGCACCGCCGCCTTGCTGTACTTCGCCTGGAGCTTGCCGCGCACGTAGCAGTGGAGCTCCTCGTAGAGCGGCTTCACCTCTTGCCACAGGCGCTCGAGGTCGGCCTCGAAGTCCGCCGGGCTCATGTCGTAGCCGGAGCGCCAGAGGGCTCCCACGTCGGCGAAGCCGATCTGCCGCGCGCCCTCGTTCGCGAGCTCCACGTAGCGTGCGTACTTGGCCCGCATCGGGCCGGCGATGGACTGCCACCCGCGCCACGCCTCGACGAGCTCGTCGAGCCGGCGGCTCTTCGCGAGCACCGCCGAGAGATCGCCGAGGTGCAGGCACGGCGCGGGCTTCTCGCCCTTGTCGGCCTTGATGTACTTCGTGAGCGGCGACCCGCTCGGCGGGCAGTACTGGCCCTTGCCGTAGGTGCTCGTCATCCACGACTCGATGTTCGCGAGCTCGCTCCGGCGCGCGGGATCGCTCGGCGCCGGCACGGTCTGCGCGATCGAGAGGAGGTAGAGCTTTCGCGCGACGTCCTCCGGCAGCTGCGCGCGGATGGAGTCGAAGCGGCGCGAGCGCTGGATGGCCTCGCCCATGAACGCGGCGGTCGCCTCCTCGCCCGCGGCCGAGAGCTCCTCGGTGTCGTCGGTGATGAAGTTCTCGTTCACCCAGCTCGCCTTGTCGCGCGCCACCCACAGGTGCCGCAGGCGCTCCTCGACTTCGGCCACGAAGGCGGTCGCCTCGGCGACGGTCGGCGGCGCCGGGGGCGGCGTCGCGGTGATCGTGTCCGCGGGCATCACCATGGGCGGCGCGGGAGGCGGCTGGGGCGGTGGGACGTCGTTCGAGCCACCACCGCAGGCGGCGGCGGCGGCGAGGAAGGACACGGCGAGGAGTCGGGGTCTCACGGGGCCTGGCGTAACACGGCCGCTCCGGCCGGTGGCGCGGACTTCTGCTACATGACGCGGCGTGACAGACGACCCGCAGACCTCGTTCCCCAAGGACCGGATCAAGGTCCTCCTCCTCGAGAACATCCACCCGAGCGCGCACGCGCTGTTCCAGGGCGAGGGCTTTCACCTGGAGACCGCGAAGGGCGCCCTGGGCGAGGCGGAGCTCGTCGGGCGCGTCGCCGACGTGCACGTCCTCGGCATCCGCAGCAAGACACGGGTGACCGAGAAGGTGCTCGCGGCGGGCAAGCGGCTCCTGTCGGTGGGCTGCTTTTGCATCGGGACCAACCAGGTCGACCTCACGAACGCGAGCCGGCGCGGGGTGCCCGTCTTCAACGCGCCCTTCTCGAACACGCGCAGCGTGGCCGAGATGATGGTGGCCGAGATCGTGATGCTCTCGCGCCGCCTCGGCGACCGCGCGCGCGAGATGCACGCCGGGCAGTGGAGCAAGGTGGCGACGGGCAGCTACGAGATCCGGCACAAGACGCTCGGCATCGTCGGCTACGGGCACATCGGGCGGCAGCTCGGCGTCATCGCCGAGATGATGGGCATGCACGTCCTGTTCTTCGACGTCGCGGCGAAGCTGCCGATGGGGAACAACCGCGCGGTGAAGACGCTCGAGGAGCTCCTCGCGGCGAGCGACTTCGTGACGCTGCACGTCCCGGAGACGACGCAGACGCGCGGCATGATGGGCGCGCGCGAGCTCGCGGCGATGAAGGCGGGGAGCTACCTGCTCAACGCGAGCCGCGGCACGGTGGTGGACATCCCGGCGCTGGCGGAGGCGCTGAAGAGCGGGCACCTCGCCGGCGCGGCGATCGACGTGTTCCCCGAGGAGCCGGAGACGAACACGGGCGGCTTCGAGACGCCGCTCCAGGGTCTCGACAACGTCGTCCTCACCCCGCACATCGGCGGCTCGACGGCGGAGGCCCAGGAGGCCATCGGGCGCGAGGTCGGCGCGGCGCTCGTGAAGTACGTGAACGCGGGGGTGACGACGGGGGCGGTGCAGTTCCCGCAGGTGGACCTGCCGCCGACGCCGGGCAAGCACCGCATCCTCAACGTGCACAAGAACGTCCCGGGCGTCCTCCGCGACATCAACCGGGTCGTCAGCGATCTCGGCGCCAACATCGCGGCGCAGGTCCTCGCGACCGATCCGGACATCGGCTACCTCGTGATGGACCTCGATCAGGACGTGTCGGGCGACGTGAAGAAGGCGGTCGCGGAGCTCCCGACGAGCATCAAGACGCGCATTCTCTACTGACCGCGCGGCCCTTCGGCGGGATCACCGCAAACCTCGGCGGGATCACCGCAAACCTCGGCGCCGAGGCTGGCCGTCCCCCGTTCGCACCCGGGTCACGGAAGATCGAAGATTTTCCCCGGGTTGAGCACTCCTCCCGGGTCGAGGGCCTTCTTCACCGCCTTCATGGCCGCGATCTCCGCTCCGGAGCGCGACCATCCCAGCCAGGGTTTCTTCAAGAGACCGATGCCGTGCTCCGCGCTCACGCTGCCTCCGTGCGCTTTGACCAGGTCGAACATGTCGCGGTCGGCGTTCTTCACGCGGGCGAGGAAGTCGGCCTTGTCGTCGCCGTCGGGCTTCATGACGTTGACGTGGAGGTTGCCGTCACCGATGTGGCCGAAGAGGCAGACCTCCCACCCCGGGTAGCGCCGCGCGAAGAGCGCCCCGAGGGCGGCGCAGAAGGCCTCGAGGGCGGCGATGGGGAGGGCGATGTCGTTCTTGTGGGGGAAGCCGGTCGCCGAGAGCGACTCGCTGATGGACTCGCGGAGCGCCCAGAGGTCGCGCGCCTCCGTGCTGCTCTGGGCGAGCGTGCCGTCCTTCACGAGGGAGCGCTCGAAGAGGGTCTGCACCCACGCCTCGAGGGCAGCGTCCTCGGCGTCCTCCAGCTCGACGAGGACGTAGTGGCTCGCGGGCGCGTCGAGCGGGTCGCGGAGCTTGCGGTGCGCGAGGACGCGGGCGAGGCACGCGGCGGTGAACATCTCGTACGCGGAAAGGGCGAACGGCGAGGAGCGCACCTCCCGGAAGAGGCGCACGACGCCCGGGAGATCGTCGACCGCGAAGAGAAGAACGTCGAGGTGACGGGGCAGGCGCGCGAGCTTCAGGGTCGCCTCGGTGACGACGCCGAGCGTCCCCTCGGTGCCGATGAAGAGCTGGCGCAGATCGAGGCCCGTGTTGTTCTTCTCGAGCGCGCTCGCCCCGTCGAGCACCTCGCCGCTCGCGAGCACCACCTGCAGCCCGAGCACCCACTGCCGCGTGAGGCCCCAGCGGATCACCTTCACGCCGCCCGCGTTCGTCGCGATGTTGCCGCCGACGGTGCTCGAGCCCTTCGACGCGAAGTCCACCGGCCACGTGAGCCCGTGCGGCGCGCAGTGCTCGTGCACCGCCTGCGTCACGGCGCCCGCCTGCACCCGCACCGTGCCGCCCACCCCGTCGACCGGGTGCATCGCCCGCATCTTCGCCAGCGACAGCACGAGCTCCCCCTTGCCCGCGACCGCTCCCCCCGCGAGCCCGGTCCGCCCGCCGCTCGGCACGACGGCCACGCCGTGCTCCCCAGAGAGGCGGACGACGCGGGCCACTTCTTCGGTGCTCCGCGGGAACGCCACCGCGCACGGCGCCGGCTCCACGACGCGCGTCCAGTCGCGCCCGTACTCCACGAGCTCCGCCGCATCCCGCGTCAGGCCGCCCTCGGGAAGCGCCTGCGCGAGCGCCTCGAAGAACGCGGTCGACGGGGGCGCGGGCATGACGAGGGAAGCCTAGGCCGAGAGAAGAGAGAATTCACAGGAGGGAAGGAGAGAAGGAGAAAATCAGGCGAAAGACAGGGCTCGCGGGGGCTCGACCCAAACCGACCCCTCCTTTCCTCCTTCCCTCCTGTTTCTTCCCCCTCTTCGCTTCTTTTTTCCCGTGGAGGGAACCCGGTGTAGTGGGTAGGCGTGACCGTGCGGACCGCCGTCCCCCTGCTCCTGGTGCTCGCCGCGTGCTCGAAGCACGATGCGCCTGCATCGGCGGACGCCGGGCCCGCGGCGGTCATGATGGCGATGCCGTCGGGGAGCGCGCCCTCGCCGTTCACGGTGGAGGGCGCGGCGCGGCCGGTCGACGCGGAGCGGTTTCCCACGAAGCTCGCGGCGCTGGCGTGGGAGACCCGCGTCATGGAGCAGCCGAGCGCGTCGTCGAAGGTGCTCGGCTACGTGCGGGCGGGGGGGCTCGTGCAAGCCGCCGGCGAGTCGACGCGCGGGGACGGCTGCCGCGGCGAGTGGCGAGCGGTGTCGCCGGTGGGCTACGTCTGCGTCGAGCCGGGCAACGCGACGCTCGACGCCGATGCGACGATGGTCCACGCGCTGGCGCAGCGGCCCGACACGACGGCGCGCCTCCCGTACATGTACGGCATCGTTCGGCGGCCGGGGCCCATCTACGCCCGCCTGCCGACGCGAGCCGAGGCGGAGGCCAACGAGCCGGCCCTCGACGGACGCATGCGCGCGTGGCTCGCGCAGGGCGGAGAGGACGGCGCCGGCTTCCGCGCCGACTACTGGCTACGCGGCAAGACCGACCCCGGGCCCTCGCCGCAGGCGCTCTGGGACGCGCAGACGACGCGGGACGTGCCGGATTTTCTCGCCGGCTCGAAGTTTCCCCCGGGCAACCTCTCGACGCTACGGCACGGCGACGACCTCGTCGTCGCGCAGGCGAGCCACCACAACGGCTTCGCGCTCGTCGACACCGCGGTCGTCGAGGGGCGCCGCTACGGGATCACGACAGACCTCCTCGTCTACCCCATCGACCGGATGCGCCCCATCGAGGGCTCGCCCTTCCACGGCTACAAGGTGCCGGGCGACGTGGACTTCCCGTTCGCGCTCGTCCGCCGCGAGGGCGCGGCGGCGTATGCGGTGCAGGGCGGCAAGCCGGTGAAGGCCAAGGACGTGGCGCGCCGCGCGGCCATCCCGCTCAGCGGCAAGCAGCGCTTCTTCGACGGCGTCCTCTTCTTCCAGACGACCGACGGGCTGTGGCTCAGCGATCGCTACGTGTCGCGCGTCGACGGCGTGAAGAAGATGCCCAAGTGGGCCAAGGACGGCGAGCGCTGGATCGACGTGAGCATCGCGAAGCAGGTGCTCCTCGCCTACGAGGGGACCAAGCCGGCGTACGCGACGCTCATCTCGAGCGGCGAGGCGGGGCTCGAGGATCCGGAGACGAGCAAGTCGACCGCGCGGGGCATCTTTCGCATCCACACCAAGCACCTGACGACGACGATGAGCTCGAAGACCGTGGGCGAGGAGTTCGAGCTGAAGGACATCCCCTACGTGCAGTACTTCGAGGAGGGGTACGCCCTCCACGCGGCGTACTGGCACGACGACTTCGGGACGCCGCGGAGCCACGGGTGCATCAACCTGTCGCCGGAGGACGCGCGCTGGCTCTTTCAGTGGACCGAGCCGCAGCTCCCGGCGGGGTGGCACGGCGTGCGGAAGGCGCTGAGCGGTAGCGTCGTCTTCGTGCACCCCTGACGCACGCCGGGCGAACGCGAGACGCGGGGCTCGCGTCGCATTGTTCAGCATGCTACGGCCTCGGCCATGAAACACGCCCTTCCTGCCTGGTTGTCCCTCGCGCTCCTCGGAACCCTCGCCGGCGGCTGCGCCGCGCAGGCCACCGTGACGCCGCCCGCAGTGAACGCGAACGTCGACGTGAACGCCCAGGCGGGCGGCACGGTCGACGCCAACGGCAACGTCGTCGGCGCGGTCGCCCCGGGCGACGAGTACCAGGACACCGACCCGTCCGCCCTCACCGACTTCCACGACGCGCTCGACTCGCACGGAACGTGGGTCGACGACCCCAACTACGGCACGGTTTGGGTCCCGAGCTCGAGCGAGGTCGGCGCCACCTACGCGCCCTACCAGACGGCCGGGCACTGGGCGCTCGACGCGAACGACCAGTACGTGTGGGTCAGCGACTACGACTGGGGCTGGGCGCCGTACCACTACGGCCGCTGGGTCGAGATCGACGGTCGCGGCTGGGCGTGGATCCCGGGCCGCGTCTACAGCGGCGCGTGGGTCAACTGGGGCGCCGCCGGCGACTACGCGACGGTCGGCTGGGCGCCGATGCCGCCCGAGTTCGTGTGGCGCGGCGGCGTGGCGGTCTCGTACGTGTACGCCGGGCCGGCGCGGTGGAGCTACGTCGGCCGCGGGGACGTGTTCGCGGTGAACGTGGGCGCGCGCGTCTACACCGGGCCGGCCGCGGTGAGCGCCGGTGCCAGCGTGCACCCGCTCGGCGGCGGTGAGCACGGCAGCGTCGGTGGTCACGCGGGGCCCCCGCCGTCGAGCCTGGGTCTCAGCGCGAGCGCCGTCCCGCACGTGACGGCGGCGAGCTCGCAGGGGCTCGCGAAGGCGCAGAACTTCGGCAAGCCGTCGACCGCGGCGTCGATGGGCGGGCACGCGCCGACGATGAAGCCGGGCAACACGCTCATGCCGTCCGGCATGAAGGGCGGGGCGACGGCGACGACGGGGCGGTCGATGACGCCGACGAACACGCAGATGCCGTCCAGCATGCAGGGCGCAGCGACGACGACGCGGACGGAGACCCCGCGGGCCACCGGTCAGCCGGGCAACACCGCCGTTCACGAGACGGCGACGACGACGACCGCGACGACCACGACGCGGACGACGACGGAGACCCCGCGGGCCACCGGTCAGCCGGGCAACACCGCCGTCCACGAGACGGCGACGACGACCACGACGACGCAGCTCAACGTGCCGCCGAAGGGCAAGAAGAAGCCGACGACGGAGCCCGCGCCGGCGCCCAAGGGCGGCGGCCACTCGGGCGGCCACAGCGGCACGTCGCACCCGTAGAAGAGAGAGCTCGGCCGTCGAGGCGGCCCGGCACGGGCGTGGACGGACGCCCCGAACCTGAGCACACTGTGCGGCGTAGCCATGAGCCTT
>JBEKGQ010000177.1:0-10670 GCA_050012715.1 Polyangiaceae bacterium | reverse complement strand
CCGTCCCGGGCGCGGCGAGGGCGTCGAGGCAGCCCGGTTGCTGCCGCGACTCGCACGTGAGCTCGTCGCCGTACTCGAGCGCCACGAGGTACGGGGCGCACATCTGCAGCTGCGTGCAGAACTTCGCGGCGTTGTCGGCGCAGGCCTGCGCGGCCGAGACGGTGCTCGTCGGCCCGTCGCCGCCGGCCTCGCCGCCTTCGGCCGGGTGCGGAGCGTCGCTCTTCGTCGTCGCGTCGCCCGTCGCGCCGCCGTCGTCCCCGGAAGGGGTGGGGCCCGCGCCATTGCCGCCGTTGGCGCACGCCGACGCGAACACGAGGAAAAGAGCGGGAGAAGAGAAGGCGAGAACGCGCATACGCACGTAAGCATGGAGACTGACACGAATCGTTCGCGCCGTCCCCTTTGCGTCACGCAGGCTTGACCTGCCGCCTTGCTGACCCTTGAATGCGCCCCCCGCCAAGCCGATGAGGATCCTCGTCCGAAAAGAGAGCGCCGCCGGCGAACGCCGCGTCGCCGTCGTTCCCGAGTCGATCAAGCGGCTCGCGGCCAAGAAGATCGACGTCACGGTCGAAGGCGGCGCGGGCGCCCGCTGCTTCGCCAGTGACGACGAGTACCGCGCCGCGGGGGCGCGCGTGGAGGGGGACCTCGACGCCGCGCTCGCGGACGCCGACGCCGTCGTGCAGATACGCCCGCCGACGCTCGACGAGGTCGCGCGCCTGCGCGAGGGCACCGCGCTCGTCTCGCTGCTCTTTCCGCTCGTGAGCCTCGAGGTCGTGCGGGCACTCGCCGCCCGCAAGATCACCGCCGTCGCGACGGACATGATCCCGCGTACGACGCTCGCGCAGATGATGGACGTCCTCTCCTCGCAGGCCACCGCGGCGGGCTACGAGGCGGTGCTCATGGCGGCCGCCGCGCTGCCGAAGTTCTTCCCGATGCTCATGACCGCGGCCGGGACCATCGCCCCCGCGAAGGTGCTCGTCCTCGGGGCGGGTGTCGCCGGGCTCCAGGCGATCGGCACCGCGCGACGCCTCGGGGCGGTGGTCGAGGCGTTCGACGTGCGCAAGGTCGTCAAGGAGCAGGTCGAGAGCCTCGGGGCGAAGTTCGTCGAGGTCGAGACGGAGGACGCGCAGACCGCCGGCGGCTACGCGAAGGAGCTCGGCGAGGAGGGGAAGAAGAAGCAGGCCGAGGCCCTCGCGCGCCACGTCGCGAAGTCCGACGTGGTCATCTGCACCGCGCTCATCCCCGGACGCCGCGCGCCGGTGCTCGTCACCGCCGACATGGTTCGGTCGATGCGCGCGGGCAGCGTCGTGGTCGACCTCGCCGCGGAGCAGCAGGGCAACTGCGAGCTGACGAAGCCCGGCGAGACCGTCGTCGAGCACGGGGTGACGCTCATCGGGCAGACGGATCTGACGAGCCGCATGTGCGCGCACGCGAGCCAGATGTACTCGCGCAACATGGAGAAGCTCCTCTTCTACGTGACGAAGGACGGCGCCTGGAAGCTCGACCCGAAGGACGAGATCGTCGCTGGCAGCCTCGTCACGCAGGATGGGGCGGTCGTGCACGCGCGCGTCAAGGAGCTCATGAAGGAGCCGACGCCATGAGCGCCGAGTGGATCTTCAACCTTTACGTCTTCGTCCTGGCCACCTTCGTCGGCTACCAGGTCATCTCGCGGGTCCCGCCGCTCCTCCACACGCCGCTCATGAGCGGCACCAACGCGATCAGCGGCATCTCGCTCGTCGCGTCGCTCATCGCGGCTGGCTCGAACCATCACCTCAGCCAGATCCTCGGCTTCGTCGCCGTGACGTGCGCCACCATCAACGTCGTCGGTGGCTTTCTCATCACGGACCGCATGCTCCGCATGTTCCGGCGCAAGCCCGACGCGAAGGGCGCGCCCGCCGAGGGCGGGAAGGAGGGCAAGCCGTGACCCCCACCGCCGTCCTCCTCAGCCTGTCGTACCTCGTCGCGGCCGTCCTCTTCATCCTGTGCCTGCGTGGCCTCTCGGGTCCGCAGACAGCGCGCCGGGGGCTCCTCCTCGGCGAGATCGGGATGCTCATCGCCGTCGTGGGGACGCTCCTCCACCGGGAGATCGTCAGCTACGAGTGGATCCTCGCCGGCCTCCTCGTCGGCAGCACCATCGGCGTCGCCATCAGCGCGACCATCCCGATGACGAAGATGCCGGAGCGGATCGCGCTCTCCCACTCGTTCGGCGGCCTCGCGACGGGGCTCGTCGGCGTGGCGGAGTACATGCGCGAGGGCGAGCACCTGTCCGCGTTCAAGATGGGCGCCCTCGGCTTCGAGACCTTCCTCGGCCTCCTGACGTTCACCGGCAGCATCATGGCGTTCGGCAAGCTCCAGGGCTTCATCTCGGGCGCGCCGATCACGTGGAAGGGCCAGAACATCGCCAACATCGGGCTTTTCTTCGGCTCGCTCGTCGCCATCGGCGTGCTCGTCGTGCGCCCGGATCTCCACGCCGTCTTCTTCGCGATCGGCGGCGTGGGACTCGCGCTCGGCGTCATGGCGGTGCTCCCCATCGGCGGGGCCGACATGCCGGTCGTCATCTCGCTCCTCAACTCGTACGCGGGGCTCGCCGCGTGCGCGACCGGGTTCGCGCTCGGGAGCCAGATCCTCATCATCTCGGGCGCGCTCGACGGGTCGTCGGGGCTGCTCCTGTCGATGCTGATGAGCAAGGCGATGAACCGGAGCTTCGCGAACGTGCTCTTCGGGGCCTTCGGCACCGCCCTCCAGCCGGGTGCCGCGGGCGCGCCGCAGCTCGCGAAGGCGTTCAACGAGGCGACCCTCGAGGACGCGGGAGCCGTGCTGAAGGCGTCCCAGTCGGTCATCTTCGTGCCGGGCTACGGCATGGCGGTCAGCCAGGCGCAGCACGCGGTGCGCGACCTCGCGGCGGCGCTCGAGAAGCGCGGGGTCGACGTGAAGTACGCGATCCATCCCGTGGCCGGGCGCATGCCGGGGCACATGAACGTGCTCCTGGCCGAGGCGAACGTCTCGTACGACAAGCTCTTCGATCTCGACGACATCAACGACGACTTCGCGCGCACCGATGCGGTCATCGTCGTCGGCGCCAACGACGTCGTGAACCCGGCGGCGAAGAAGGACCCGGCGAGCCCCATCTACGGGATGCCGGTCTTCAACGTAGAGCAGTCACGGAGCGTGCTCGTGCTCAAGCGGAGCATGAACGCGGGCTTCAGCGGCGTGGAGAACGAGCTCTTCTTCGCGCCGAACGCCATGATGGTGCTCGGGGATGCCAAGAAGACGCTGCTCGGGATGATCGCGGAGCTGAAAGAGGGCGGGGGGCACTGACCTCTCGTCCGTGCGCAACCGGGCGCCGGTGACCGTTAGCCGCCCAACGTGGCACACCTCGTCGGTCGGCAAGTTGTCGTAGCCACGGACTTTTCCATTTCGGGTGGATCGGCACGTGGCTTGCGCTAGCTTCCTAGCTTGATTCACCAGAGCGGCGGCTCGCGCGCGAGCAAGAGGTGGCGGATCTTGGGATGCGTACTGGTGGCGCTCGTTTCTGTTGCGGCGCCTCGTACCGTGTGGGCGCAAACAGCACCGGACGACGTCGCGCAGGCACGCGCGCTTTTCGTCCATGCGAGTGAGCTCCGTGACCAGGGGGACCTGCGGGGAGCGCTCGAGAAGTTCAACGCGGCGCACGCGCTCGCGGTGAACCCCGTCACCACCTTCGAGCTCGCCCGGACCTACGAGGCCCTCGGAATGCTCGAGGAAGCCCGGACCGCGTACGAATCGATCGCCGGTCTTCCGGTTCAGGCGGACGAGACCGAGCGCGCGACGTCCGCCCGGCGCGACGGGGCAAAGGCAGCCGAGAGTCTAAAAGCGCGCGCGACGCCGCCGGCCGTCGCGACGGCGGCGGCGTCTCCGGCACCGCCGGCAGCTCCCGCACCCGCGCCGCCGGCGTGCAAGGAGGAAGCACCGCCCCAGCTCGCGCTGGCGTCGTTCGTCGATGATTCACGGCAAGGCCCCGAGACGAGCGGCAACCACTTCGGTCCGGCCGCGTACGTGGGATTCGGCGTCGGCGCCACGGGGTTCGTCGTGGGGACGATCCTCGCCGCGGCCACGATGTCGAAGGCCTCCGCCCTCTCGTGCAGCAGCCCATCGTGCGAGCAGAGCTCCGAGGACGCGGCCCACGCTGCCAAGGACCTCGGTCTCGCCGCGACCGTCTCGTACACGATCGCCGCCGCCGGCGTCGCGGTCGGGGTGGCGGATCTCCTCCTCTACAAGCACGGCCCTCCGACGCCCACGACGGGCGTGTCGGTTCATCCGTGGATCGGCGCCGGGGCCGGCGGCGTGGGCGGCTCGTTCTGAGCGCGGGGCGCCACCGGAGCGAACCACGGTAGGCTGGGCCGCCATGGAGCTCGGCATTCACATCGTCAACTTCACCGTCCCCGGAGCGCCTTCCACCATCGCCGCGACCGTGGGGGACATGGTGGCGGCCGCGGAGGACATCGGCGTCACGCACATCTCCGTGATGGACCACTGGTTCCAGATGGAAATGGTGGGCTCCGCGGCGATGGAGATGCTCGAGGCCTACACGACGATGGGCTTCATCGCGGCGCGCACGAAGAAGGCGCGGCTCGGCGTGCTCGTCACCGGCGTCACCTACCGCCACCCCGGTCTCCTCGCGAAGATCGTGACGACGCTCGACGTGCTGTCGGGTGGGCGCGCGGAGCTCGGCATCGGCGCCGCGTGGTACGAGCGCGAGCACAAGGGCCTCGGCGTGCCTTACCCGCCGGTGGCGGAGCGCTACGAGCGGCTCGAGGAGACGCTGCAGATTTGTCTCCAGATGTGGAGTGACGAGAACGGCCCGTACGAGGGCAAGCACTACCACCTCGCCGAGACGCTGTGCGTGCCCCGCCCGCTCCAGAAGCCGCGTCCCCCGATCCTCATCGGCGGCGGGGGAGAGAAGAAGACGCTGCGGCTCGTCGCCAAGTACGCGGACGCCTGCAACCTCTTCACGCACCTCGGACCCGACGGCGTGCGCCACAAGCTCGACGTCCTCCGCGGGCACTGCGAGGCGGTCGGGCGCGACTACGCGAAGGTCCAGAAGACCATCATCGCCATGGGGCCGCCGCCGAGCGGCGACGGCGCGGACTTCCTGAAGGCGATGGAGCCGTATGCGGCGATGGGCATCGATATGGCCATCGTCGTCCCGTCCGCTCAGGACCCCGTGGGGGACGTGCGCGGGATGGCGAAGGTGGCGCAACGGCTCGCGGCGCTTCCCGCTCGGAGCTAGGCGCGCCCATCGTGCCGGGGAAGATACCCCACCCTGGCGCCGTAGAACGAACCGACGGGCATGAGAAGACGGGCAGCGCTGGCGTTGGCGATCGTGGGCGCGCTCTTCGCGTGTGCGCCGGCGTGCACCGTGGACGCGCCCGCGCTCTTCGGTGACGGCGGCGTGGACGGCGCGGCGAGCAGCGGGAGCGGCGGGGGAAGCGGCAGCGGGGGCAGCAGCACCGGAAGCGGCAGCGGAAGCAGCAGCACTGGAAGCAGCAGCGGGGGTAACAGCGGGAGCGGCAGCGGCGGCTTCACGATCCCGGAGGCCGGACCCGTGGAGAGCGGCTCCGGTGGCGGCTCGGGGAGCGGCTCGGGCAGTAGCTCGGGGAGCGGTTCCGGTGGCGGCTCGGGGAGCGGGTCGGGCAGTAGCTCGGGAAGCGGCTCCGGTGGCGGCTCGGGGAGCAGCTCGGGAAGCGGCTCCGGTGGCGGCTCGGGGAGCAGCTCGGGCGGCATCGTCGAGGCCGGCGGGACGTGTCCCGATGACGTCGCCTTCACGCCTCCCGGCTACACGAAGACCGTGCCCCAGCCCGGCGTATGCGCCGCGGCCGACATCACCGCCTTCGAGGCCGCCTGCGGCGACGCGTACACCGCCTCCGCCTGCGACGCGTGGCTGACCACCAACACCGCGCCAGGCGACGCCGGCGGCGGGACCGCCTGCGGCAACTGCATCTTCGCGCCGATCACCGTCCCCTACCAGGGGGCGGCCTACCTCGCGTGCGACGACACGAGCTGCGTCTTCGATCCCAACTACGAGGCGTGCGTCGCGATCGTCGATCCGACGAGCGGGCCGGGCTGCGCCGCCGCGTGGGATCCCTTCCAGC
The DNA here is from genome assembly GCA_050012715.1 of Polyangiaceae bacterium. GTDB lineage: Bacteria > Myxococcota_A > Polyangia > Polyangiales > Polyangiaceae > Palsa-1150. The sequence goes on along the minus strand of JBEKGQ010000177.1, from coordinate 4,542 downwards.
AGTGCAGCGGCGCGCAGTGTGGCGACTGCGGGACCGCGGCGACCTACGACACCTGCTACGACACCGTCGCGGCGAGCGGCGGCGTCTGCTCCCAGTACGCGACGACGTTCTCGACCGGCTGCGCGACGGATCTCGGCGACGGCGGCGCGCCCGCGATCAAGCAGTGCACGCCCGGAGGCGGCACCACGCTCGACCCGGACTGGACGTACATCATCAACCTGATCTGCGGCAGCCCCGACGGCGGCTGATCGAGACGAGGAGAGCGGCGCTCACCCTCCGAAGACGACGACCGCCATCAGGAGGAACCCGACGGCCGCCACGACGGGCACCGCGAGCCCGAGGAGAAACCGCCCCCAGCTCCACGGTCGCAGGAGCTTCAGCTGCGTCTCGGCCAGCCCGAGCCGAGCCGCCAGCTCGTCGCGCTGCGTCCGGAGGAGCCCGAGGCGCGTCTCGTGGTCGTCGGTGCGGAAGGGGTTGGCGAGGCTGGCCATCGGCGCTCCTTCGGTCATCGCAGCTGGGCGACCGTGAAAAGACACACGATCAGCGCGGCGCCCGCCAGGACCGCCACCCCGACCATCCCCACCACGGCGACCGCGAGCCCCGTCGCGAGCCCTCGCGGCCGGCGCCCTTCGACCGCGGCCACTGCGAGGGTGGCGTTCGTCATCTCCAGGCGGCGCTGGAGGGTGCGGATGTGGTCCTCCAGGGAGGCGCGGGCTTCGACCGGGTCCACTCCATGTTCAACGTACGCACGGGGCGGAGTCTTCCCAGCCCCCCGTTCGGGCGACACCGCAACCCGGTTCGCGGGCTTGCGGCGGCGGCACGGGCATGTACGACTGCGACCCATGAGCCGCCCGAGAGCGCTCCCGCTCGCCGTGTCGACGCTCGCCGTGCTGGTGAGCGGCTGCGGGGCGACGAGCTTTCCGGGCAGCTCGCACATCCTCGGCGTGTCTTCGATCGATTGGGATCGCGAGGCGCATCCGATGGCGGAGTGGCGCGAGATCCGCTTCGAATCGGACGCCGCAACGTCGACGCTCTACCGCCTGGATCCGGCGGGGACGCTCCCGGTGCGACGCGACTATTTCGACGGCGAGCCGGCGGTTCACCTGACGGCGGTCTGCACCGCGCCCTGCACGCCGACGCTGCGGCCCGCGTGGTACATCGTCACGGGAGGGGACCTCGTGCACACGCACGCGTTCCAGGTGCCGTTCGACGCGGGGTACGTTCGCGTGAAGGCGGGTGGCTCGCAGACGCTGCGCGAGCTCGGAATCGGCGGAACGTTCGTGGGCGCGGTGCTGCTGGCGATCGGAGGCGTGGCGGCGGCGATGTCCGGGACCCACGACGTCGGGTCCGTCAGCACGCTCGCGCTCGGCGCCGCCGGCGTCGGCCTCGGGCTTCCTCTCTGGCTGCTCAACCCGCCGACGCGGGTGGCGTTCGGCACTGCGGCGCCTTGAGCCGGCGGTAGCCCGTCGTCTGATGGGCAGGGCGGCGCCGGTCCACCGCCTCGAAGGTCTCCTCGTAGCTCGGGTCGGTCGTGCCCATGACGCGGTCCCACCACGTGAAGTAGAGGCCGTAGTTGGACCCGACGCGGCGATGGTGCAGCGTGTGGTGGGTCGTCGTCGTGCTCCAGCGCGTCCAGCGGCTCCGCGCGAACCAGCGGGGGAACAGCTCGAGGCCGAGATGGCCGAGCACGTTGCGCAGGATCATGAAGGCGAGAAAGACGCCGATGGCGCCCCGGTGGAGCGGCATCCACAGCCCGACCAGCGGCACGATCGCGGCGTGCACGAGCGCCTCGGCCGGCGCGAATGCGTACGCGGCGAAGGGCGACGGATCGTGGGAGAGATGATGGACGCGGTGCACGCGACGGAAGAGCCACCGGTGGTGCATCGCGCGGTGCGACCAGTAGAAGAACGCGTCCTGCAGGACGATGAGCGCCACGACGCTGAAGACGAAGTACGCCCACCCGTGGAGCGCCAGCGGCGAGTAGATGCGGAGGATGCCGGCGCGTCCGCCGAACCACACGCCGGTGCCGACGAGCGAGAAGATCAGCACCGTGCTCGCCGAGTACGCGAGCTCGCGCCGGATCTGCCCTCCGCGCGCGAACGCGCGGTTCACGAGGCGGTGCCGCCACCGTTCGCGCTTCCACACCCAGAAGACGAGGAACGCGCCGACCGTGGGGACGACGTAGCGGCCCGCGTCGAAGGCGAGGTTGTACGCCCACACTATCCAGGCCGAAGGGCCGCCGTGCATGAGACCTCCACCGTCCGGGTTCGCATACGAACCCGTATGTGAGCTTGAGCTTAGACATACGAACCGGTATGTCAACCCGGGATGAGTCGGATCCGGGAGGCGGCGAAGCAGGAGACGCGCGATGCGCTCGTCGCCGCCGCCGCCACGGAGATGGCCGAGAAGGGGATCGACGGCGCGAGCCTCGACGCCATCTGTGCGCGCGCCGGCTTCACGCGGGGCGCGTTCTACGTTCACTTCTCGGACCGCGACGAGCTCGTCGCGGCGGTCGTCGACCGGCACCTGAAGGCGTTCTTCGACCAGGTCATCGCGGGGAACGACGCGCCCGAGGACCTCGAGCGGACCATCGCGCAGTTCGTCGCCGCGGTGGTCGCGAACGCCCCCGTCGTGCGCGGCCGCAAGGCGTGGCAGTTCCATCACACGCTCGCCGCCTGCGCCCGGTCGCCGGTCCTGAGGGAGCGCTACGTCTCGCTCCAGCGGGAAGCCATCGCGCGGGTGGCGGGCGCGGCGCGTGCCGGGCAGCGCTCGGGCCAGACGCGGGCCGACGTGCCGGCCGAGACCATCGCGGAGCTCCTCGTTCTCCTCACGATGGGCGTCGACGCGGCGCTCGACGTCGGCGTGCCGTTCGACCTCGCGGGCGGTGCCCGCGCGCTGAAGGCATTGCTGGGCCCGTCCGACGCGGGCGGCCGGGCTCGCGAGCGGGCGAGGATGCGGAGGCGATGACCCTTCGTCTGCCCTCCCGTCCGCCCCGGGCGGAACGGGCCGGATTCTTCCCGTCCCGTTGATCCTTCCGCGGGGCCACCGCACACTGCACTCTCGAGATGACCGAGCCCCTGGATCGCAGCTCGGCGGCCCCGGCCCCTGCTTCCGCCCCGGCGGTAGCGGAGTCGGAGGCGATGGTGCTCGCGCGCCAGGCCGCGGCCGGCAACGGCCTCGCGACCGGTCGTCTCCTGCGGATGCTCACGCCGCGGCTCGGCAGCATCGTTCGCGCCATCATGGGCGCGAGCCACCCGGACCGGGACGACGCGCTGCAGGTGACGCTCATCGGCTTCGTGCAGGCCCTGCCGTCGTTCCGCGGCGAGTGCGACCCGGTGGGATACGCGGCGACCATCGCGGTTCGGAGCGCGGTGGCGGCGCGCAAGCGGGCCCGCGTGCGCGGCTCGCGCGAGGAGGCGGTGGTCGTCGAATCGGCGGATCCGACGGCCTCGCCCGGTCAGCAGGCGGAGGCGCGGCGGCAGCAGGAGATCCTGCGCGAGCTCCTCGCGGCCATCCCGACCGAGCAGGGCGAGACGCTCGCCATGCGCGTCGTGCTCGGGTGGTCACTCGAGGAGATCGCGGCGCACACGCAGGTCCCGGTCAACACGGTGCGCAGCCGGCTGCGCCTGGCGAAGGAAGCGATGCGGCGGCGCATCGAAGCGGACGTGTCGCTGTCCGAGGCGCTGGAGATGAAATCGTGAGCGTCGTCGACCTCCACCCGGAGAACCTCCTCGACCGCGAGATCCGCGGCGAGCTCGAGCCGGCGGAGCGCGAGCGCCTCGAGGCGCACCTCGACCATTGCGCGACGTGCCGCTTCGAGCGGCAGCTGCGCGCGGGCTTCGCGCTCGAGCTGTCGCGCGACAGCGTGCCGCCGGAGATCGCCGGCCTGGTGGAGACGCTTTCCAAGGAGAGCGTCGAGGTGCCGGAGCCGGCCGCGCTCGTCGCCGCCGAGCCGGAGGCGCCGGTGCCCGAGACCGAGCCGGTCGCACGCATCGCGCCGCTACCGGTGTTCATGCGCGGGCGAGCTCGCCGGATGAAGCTCGTGCTGCTCGCGGCGGCGGCGACCCTGACGCTGGTCGTGGGCGCGTTCGCGTCGACGGAGGCCGGCCGCCGGGCCATGGCTCCCTATTTCCTGGGCCGGGAGGGGAACACGACGCCGTACGGCGAGGCGACGCCCGCGACGGTGACGGCGGGGCATCCGGCGGCGCTCCGACCGTCGACGCCGGTCGCCGCCGCTCCGCCGCCCGGCACGATTGAAGCCCCGCCCGCGACGCTCGATCTGGCCCCGCCGCCCTCCGCGGGGACCGCGGTCGCGGCGGCACCGCCGCCTGCGGTCCTTCCGCCGGCGGTGACGGCGGTCGCGCCCCCCCCGGTTGCGGCGCCTCCGGAGGGTCCCGCGCCGCTCTTCGGCGCCGAGACGGACGCCCGGCGGCGCGGCGACACGGCGCGCATGCTGGAGCTGCACGCCCAGCTCGTCGCGCGTTTCCCGGGGAGCCACGAGGCGCAGGTGTCGCGCATGATGGTCGCCCGGCTGCTGCTCGA
>JBEKGQ010000176.1:0-10734 GCA_050012715.1 Polyangiaceae bacterium | reverse complement strand
GTCCCCTCGCTCGACCTCACGCCTTCCGAGTCGGCGGTGGTCGTCTTCGTGCGTGAGTCGAGCCCTTGCGACGGTGGGGAGGCGTTTCGCATCGTCGACGAGACGGTGCGCTTCCTCGGCGACAGCGCGCCCGCCTCGAAGTTCGCCGTGCGCTTTCCGGCCGGGCACCACGCGTTCTTCGCGTGGCAGCCCTCCGGCGATCTCCCGCCCGACCAGTTTCCCTTCGTGAACCAGGTGGGCGCCACGGAGGCCGACCTCGAGCCCGGGCACGTCTACTACGTGAGCGTCTCCATCGCGAACGACCGCTACAGCCTCCGGAAGACGTGCTCGAACTACCAGTGGCTCGCCCTGCGGCTCGCCGATCCGGACCAGCCGGGTCTCAAGCGAACGCTCGCCGACGTGCAGGCCTGGGTGCCGGACACGCCCGCCGGGCAGCGCCTCGTCGACGCGGACCGGGTCGACGCCCTGCGCCACATCGAGCTGGGGAAACGCAAGCTGCGCCGCCAGTGAGGCGGCACGCGCGTCTCGGTGCCGGGTGCCACCTCCGGAGCCGCCGAACCTGAGCTATCGTCCGCCCCCATGGCGAAGACGGTGGTGCTGGTCACGGGGGCCAACGGCGAGATCGGACGCGCGCTCCTCCAGTCGCTGGCGCGCGACGGCAGCTACGACGCCGTCACGCTCGACCTCACGCCGCTGCCCGACTCGATGCGCCCGCTGGTCACCGCCAGCTACGCGGGCAACATCATGGACCGCTACCTCCTCGACCAGCTCGCCGCGCACCACGAGGTCGACATGGTGTTCCACCTGGCCGCGCTGCTCTCCACCCGCGGCGAGCGCGACCCCGAGCTCGCGCACCAGGTCAACGTGGAGGGGACGCTGAACCTCCTCCGCATGGCGCAGAACCAGTCGTCGCGCCTCGGTCGGCCGGTACGGTTCCTGTTCCCGAGCTCCATCGCCGTCTACGGGCTGCCGAGCCTCGAGGAGAAGCACCGCGCCGGACGCGTGGTCGAGGAGCTCTGGAACGTCCCCATCACGATGTACGGCTGCAACAAGCTCTACTGCGAGAACCTCGGGCGCTACTTCACGTTCCACTCGCGCCAGCTCGGCGCGCTGTCGGGCGCCGCACGCATGGACTTCCGCTCCCTGCGCTTCCCCGGGCTCATCTCGGCCGACACCGTGCCCACCGGCGGCACGAGCGACTTCGGGCCGGAGATGATCCACGCCGCCGCCAAGGGCGTGCCCTACAAGTGCTTCGTGGAGCCCGAGGCGCGCATCCCGTTCATGGCGATGCCCGACGCGGTGCGGGCGCTCATGGAGTTGTCGCGCGTGGAGCGCTCGCGCCTCTCCACGTGCATCTACAACATCGGCGCCTTCAGCCCGAGCGCCGGCGAGATGGCGGCGCGAGTCCGGGACGCGTTCCCGTCGGCGCAGATCGACTACGAGCCCGACCCCGCGCGCGCCAAGATCGTGGCCTCCTGGCCGGAGGACGTGGACGACGGTCGAGCGCGCCGCGATTGGGGCTGGAAGCCGTCGTACGACTGGGACCGCGCGTTCGAGGAGTACCTCGTGCCGACCATCAAGGCGCGGTACGCACGCACGCCCTGAGTGGTCCGCGAGGGGGCTAGGGCACCCCGCCGTCGGCCGGGTCCGCCGACGCGCCGCCCTCCTCGAAGGCTCCGCCGTCGAGCGCCGTCACCGGCGGCAGCACGCCACCGTTCTGCCATCCGTTCGGCGCCGCGCAGGGCGCTCCCGCCGGGCAGGTCTGCACGACCATCCCGGTCCGGAAGAACACGTCGGACATGTCCTGCGCATCGGCCTGCTGGCGGAGCGTGTCGTGCGGGTCCGTCGTCGACGGCGTCATGTCGGCCGGAGGCGGCACGGGCGGGACCGGAGACTGCGACGCCGGCAGGCCGAAGCTCCACTCGCACATCCCGTTGCCGGTGAAGCCGCTCATGGCGTCCGTGATGCCGTAGAGCTCGCGGTTCACCGGGCTGAGGTTCTGCGCGCCGACGGTGCGCGCGATGAAGTGCGCGCCGAGCGGGGTCACCTGCTGGTCGCCGATGGCGTCGTGGATGAGGACGTTGTGCGCCGGCGTGTTCGGCAGCATGTCCTGCGAGATGTACGAGACGTAGCCATCCGGCTCGGCGCGGTCCCAGAGGTTCTGGATGAGCCCGAGCCCGAGCTGGATGTCGAGCGGGTTGGGGTAGGTGCCCTGGATGATGAGAAAGAACCCGTTGAAGTCGACGCTGCGGTCGAGGAGCGTGTTGTACGGCGCGCCCGTCTCGCCGAGGAGGCCCCGCGTGACGTCGGTCGAGAGGGCCATGTACACGCCGCCCGAGATGCCGCCCTGGCTGTCGCCGCGGTAGTAGCCGGTGGTGCCGTCGATGGTCGGGTTGCCGTCGATGATCGTCGCCGGGTCCGTCGCCATCGCCCCCTTCATCATGCGCATCGCGAGGAGCTCGTTGATGAAGCCCTGATGGAGGCGATCGATGACGTGATAAAACTGCGAGATGTCGCCGGCGACGAGGTTCGGCACGTAGGTCGCGCCGTCGTCGGCGGCCATGCCGACGAGGTCGACCGCGATCTCGACGTAGCCCTCGCGGTCGCACGTCTCGGCCATGTAGCTGTCCTCGCCCTCGGTCTGGTCGCCGAAGAGGCCGTGGGCGTTCTGGATGATGGGGCCGGCCTTGCCGCTGTTGACGAGCGAGTTCGGGATCTGAAGGAGAAACTGGAAGACCGCGGTTCCGTTCTGCGTCGGCATGCCCGTCGCCCGACCCCCCGGGCCGAAGTTCAGCGTCGCGCCCGGGTTCGGGTTGTCGAGGTAGAGCGGCACCGTCATCTGCCCGATGATGCGGCGGCGGATGTACGGGTTCGGGTTGTCGGTGATCCCGCACGTGGCGTTGCTCGGCCCGGACGGCGTCGCGGTGCAGCTCGTGTACGTGTACGGCGGCCCCGCCGAGCCGACGACGTTGAGAGCGTCGTCCCGCATGTGGACCATCCACTGCGTCGTGTCGTCTTTGCTGGCGGTCGTGAAGTCCCACGCGAGCTGGAGCTGCGTCGGGTCGATGCCGGCCCCCTGGAGCTTGCCGAGGATGTCCGCGTAGAGCGCGCGGCGCGGCGCCACCGAGAGATCGCTGCTGGGCGTGTTGTCGCGGAGTGCCTGGAAGATCGGGCTCGGGGGAATCACGTTGCCGTTCTGGTCGACGACGTTGCGGATGGCGACGATGTAGCGGGTGTTGTCCTTCAGGCGCAGCGCGGGGCGGATGAAGAACATCTGCGCGTCGACGCCGTTGTTGTTGTCGTAGGACAGGGTCGACGTCAGCGAGTCGAACTCGGCCCAGTGGGGCACGAGCGCCCCGGTGTCCGCCTCGATGATGACGGTGGGGGACGTCGGCGTGATCGAGTCCTCGATGTGGTACGCGTCCGCGAGCCCCGTCGTCGTCGCGCCCGGCATGTTCGTCATCAGGGCGCCGCCGGGCGAGAAGCCGTCCCGCTGGACGAACGGCGAGCTGTCGATGTGGTCCCCGTTCGCGTCGTAGGTCGGCAGGCTCGTGTTGCCGAAATAGAGGTGCATGCCCGTCTCGCGGGTCGAGTCCGGCATCGTCCACACGTTGGACGGGTAGGGGAGCCCGCAGTGGCTCGGCACGATGGGATCGCAGTCCTCGAGGAGGAGCGGCGGCGCTCCAGGCGTGGGCGATGCCGTCGACGCAGGCTGCTTCGAGGAGCTGCTGCACGCCATGGCGAGAACCACGGGCACGAAGAAGGCGAGGAGGGCGCGGGCTTGCATCTGGTCCACGTTGTACGTGAACGGCGCACCCCACGCTGGGCGACGGGGGGGAGGGGAGACGCGAGATAGACGTCTCTCCCGGCGATTCACGCGAGCGGCGCGAGGGCCGCGCGAAGGCCCTCCGGGATCGGCGTGGGCCGGCGCGTCTCGCGATCGACGAAGACGTGCACGAACCAGCCCTCGGCGGCCGCCGCGGCCACCCCCCGCGCGAAGATCCCGATGCCGTAGCGGACGCTGGAGCGGCCGAGGTGCTCCACCCGAAGACCGGCGTCGAGCTCCGTCGGGAACGCCAGCGGGCTCAGGTACCGGCAATGCGACTCGACGCAGAGCCCGATGACGGCGTCGCGGCCGATGTCGAGTCCCCCCGCGTCGATGAGGTACCGATTGATGACCGTGTCGAAGTACGAGTAGTAGACGACGTTGTTCACGTGCCCGTAGACGTCGTTGTCCATCCAGCGCGTCGCCATCGGGAGAAAGTGTCGGAAGCGGTCGCGCGTCGCGGGCGGCTCGGTCATGCGGTATGGATACGCCATGCGGGCTTCGCTTGCCCTCGCCGCCCTCGTCGTCGGCGTCGTGGCGGGAGGATGTGTCGGAGCGAAGCACGCGCCGGCGACGCCGCCCGTCTCCCTCGCCGTCGGCGGGTATACCCTGAGCCTCACGCCCGACACCGCGAGCCTGAGCATCCTCGGGCCCGGCGGCACGCCGCTCCTCGACGGCATCGCCTCGTCGACTGCCGTGGGGACGCCCCAGTCGATGAACGACGACGCCCCACCGATGACGGGCTTCGCCGTACGCGACCTCGGCACGACGACGCAGATGTCCTTCGGGTCGTTCTCGATGGCCGACGACACGACGCAGCCGTGGCAGGTTGTCACCGAGGCGCTCCTCTCCACCAGCGGCAGCATCGATCTCTACACCGCGGCCGGCACCCGCGTCGCGTCCCTGGCCGCGTCCCAGGGCGACGACGCGAACCACCTGGTCGTCGCCATCACGCCCGGCGACGGCGCGCCTCCCGCCTCGAGCGATCCGACGGCTCCGCGTCGCCGCATCTCCTGGGGCTTCGGCTGCACCGCGACCGACGAGTTCGCGGGCTTCGGCGCGCAGACCTGGGGCGTCGACGCGCGCGGCGAGACCATCCCCATCTGGGTCTCCGAGGAGGGGGTCGGCAAGGATCTGACGACCGACGATCCCACCGGGGCCTGGTTCCTCGTCGGCCGCCGGCACTCGGCCTACATGCCGCTCCCCGAGTTCCTCGCGAGCCGTGGCTACGTCGCGGTGGCCGACACGGTGGCGAAGTCGACGTTCGCGCTCTGCTCGGAGGAGAACGACGTGGCGCGCATGGAGCTCGAGCTGCCCGTCACGGTGAACCTCTTCTTCGGTCCCGATCCCCACGACGCGCTGTCTCGCGCGACCGCGCACTTCGGGCGCCCCCGCGTGCCCCCGGCGTTCGCCTTCGCGCCGTGGAACGACGCCATCTTCGGCTCCGCGAACGTGCGCCGCGTGGCCGCCAAGCTCCGCGACGTCGGCGCCCCGTCGAGCGTCATCTGGACGGAAGACTGGCGTGGCGCCACCTGGAGCGGCAACGACTACACCCTCGACGAGGAGTGGGACGTCGACCGGACGCTCTACCCCGACTTCGAGGAGGTGGCCGAGTACCTCCACGGTGGGGGCTTCAAGTGGCTCGTCTACTTCAACTCGTTCGTCGAGCAGGACAGCGCGGCCTGGCCGGAGACGGCCCCGAACGGGTACCTCATCCAGCAGGCCGACGGGACACCCTACACGTTCACGGACGCGAAGTTCGAGCCCGCCTCGATGGTCGACCTCACCAACCCCGCCGCCGTCGCCTGGGCGGTGGGCAAGATGAGCACCGCCATCGCCCTCGGCGCCGACGGCTGGATGGGCGACTACGGCGAGTGGCTCCCTACCGACGCCGTCCTCTCGGCCGGCATGGGCATCGATCAGCACGACGGCTATCCGCTCCTCTGGCAGCAGGCGCAGCGCAAGGCGCTCGACACCGCGATCGCCGCCGACGGCGTGGAGCGCCTCTCCTTCGTCCGGTCCGGCTGGCTCGGGACCCCGCAGCTTGCCGACGTCTTCTGGGCCGGCGACCAGCGTACCGACTTCGAGGCCGACGACGGCCTGCCCATCGTGCTCCCCATCGGCATCGGCGTCGGCCTCGCCGGCGTGTCGACGTTCGGGAGCGACGTCGCCGGGTACCAGAGCGCGACCAACCCGACGTCGACGAAGGAGCTCTTCTTCCGGTGGACGGAGCTCGGCGCGTGGTCTCCGGTCATGCGCACGCACCACGGCACCGAGCCCGACCTCGAGTGGAGCTGGGAGAGCGACGACGACTCGACGGCGCAGTGGGTGCGCTACGCGAACCTGCACATGGCCCTGGCGCCGACGATGCGCGGCCTCGCGCAGGCGGCCCACGACACGGGGGTCTCCATCTGGCGGCCGCTCGCCGTGGAGTTCCCCGCCGACGCCGCGTCGTGGCCCGTCGCCGACGAGGTCATGGTGGGGCCGGGGGTGCTCGTCGCGCCCGTCCAGGTCGCCGGAGCGACGTCGCGCAGCGTGTACCTGCCGCCGGGGACGTGGTTCCCCTGGGAGGGCGGGGCGAGCGTGCCGGGAGGGACGACCGTGACGGCGCAGGCCCCCATCACCGAGATCCCGGTGTACGCGCTCGCGGGCACGGTGGTGTCGACGTACCCCGCCGGCGTCGAGACGCTCACGGTGGAGCCGGCGCTCGCGGTGAACGCCGCCAGCGTGGCCGACGATCGCATCGTCTACGCCTTCGCGGGCGGCAGCGGCCAGCTCACCGAGGCGCCCGACGCCGGTGGGCTCACGTATGCGCTCGCGCCGGCGCCCATGGGCCCCGCGACGTGGAACGGCGCGGCGCTCGCCGCCTGCGACGCGAGCATGACGCCGCCGTGCGCCGCGGACTCCACCGGGCAGGTCAGCGCCTACGTCATCGGCCCCGGGACGCTCGTCGCGGGTGGGGGCACGCTCACGTGCTCCGGCGGCGCGTCGAATCGCGCGCTCACGCTGATCCTGCGCAACTGACCACCGCAGCGCCGCTCCCCCGACGGCTCAGTGGGCCAGCCAGCCGGCGTCCATCGTGAGTGCGGCGCCGGTGATTGACCAGGCCTCGTCGCGACACAGGAACGCGGCGTACTGCGCGACGTCCTCCGGCTCGATGAGGCGCTTCACGGCGTTCTGCGTGAGGAGGATGCGGTCGACGACCTCCGCCGCCGGGATCCCGTGCACCCGCGCCTGGTCGGCGATCTGGCGCTCGACGAGCGGCGTCCGCACGTACGAGGGGCAGATCGCGTTCACCGTGACGCCCCCCGCCGCGCGGGCGGCGGCCTCGAGCGCCACCGTCTTCGTGAGCCCGACGAGGCCGTGCTTGGCCGACACGTACGCCGACTTGTACGGGGACGCGATGAGGCTGTGGACCGAGCCGATGTTGAGAATCCGTCCCCAGCCGCGCGCGTACATCCCCGGGATGAGCGCGCGGATGAGCGCGAACGGCGACGTGAGCATGACCGACAGGAGCTTGTCCCACATCGACTCGTCGAACTCGTCGACCGGGCTCACGTGCTGGAGCCCCGCGTTGTTGACGAGGATGTCGACCGGGCCGGCCTCGTCGGCGAGGGCGTGCGCGGCCGCGCGCTGCGAGAGGTCCGCCGCGACGGTGCGGGCCGTGGGCACGACGCGACGGGCGGCGAAGAGCGCGTCGTCCGAGATGTCGCTGAGCACCACGTCGGCGCCGTTCTCGGCGAGCACGCGCCCGATGGCGAGCCCGATGCCCGACGCGCCCCCCGTGACGAGCGCCCGCTTGCCGCGGAGCCACGCGCCCGATGCCTGAGCCTGGATCATGACAGGAACCTCCCGATCGCCTGGCCGGTCTCGTCGTGCATCACGACGCCGTAGTGGTTGGCGTCGATCTCGACCGCGCGCGCCCGCGGGGCGGTGGCGACGAACGCGTCCCGGTCGCCGGCCGCCACGATGAACGCTCCGCCGAGCGGCCGCGCGGCCCGGAGCAGCAGCGTCTCCATCGTGAGCGCAGGCCAGAGGGCGCGCGGGCTCTGCGTGCTGGCGTAGACCATGTCCTCGAGGACGGCCGTGGAGTCGGTGCGCGAGCGCACGCCCCCGAGCGTGGGCACCACCTCGTAACGGTAGTGCCTTTCCCAGTATGCGCTCCAGGGCTCGATCGTCCCGATCCGACGGACAGCGTCGATGTACGCGTCGGCGCTCCGGTGAACGGCGCCGAGGCGGCGGACGGCGGCGGCGATCGGCACGAGCGACCGCGGCTCAGGCAAGCCCACCGCGTCGATGAGGACCATGCGCCGGACACGCCGCGCGGCCTGCTTCGCGAGCGCCATCCCGATGTATGCCCCCATCGAGTGGCCCACGTAGTCGAACCGCTCGACCCCGAGGGCATCAGCCAGCGCGAGCACGTCACGCGCGTGGTTGGCCCAGCCGTAGGTGCCGGCAGGCGTCACGTCGCTGAGGCCGCGGCCGCGGAGGTCCGGCGCGATCACGGTGCGACCCCCGGAGCCGAGCACTTCGCCGAGGCGGCCGAAGCTGCACGAGTTGGCGGACAGGCCGTGCACGCAGATCGTGAGGGCCTCCCCCTGGCCGAAGCGCTGCACGTGCACGGTGCCGGACGGGAGGGCGAAGGACACCGGCGCGGGGTCCGTTGATGGTGCGGCGCACAACGGCTGCATGGCCATCAAGTACGGTGCAAGACGACAGTTGTCAATCATGTTGTTGCGTCGCAACATCGCGGTCGAGGCCCTCGCGGCTCGTCTCCGTCGCGAGGTACACCGACAGGAGGGTGACGGCGGCGAGCGCGATCATGTACGCGGCGATGGCCCACCAGGCGCCCCCGGTCCAGTGGAGCAGCGCGGCCGCGATGAGCGGCGAGAGCCCACCCGCGAGGACGGACGCGAGCTGGTAGCCGAGCGACGCCCCGCTATAGCGGACCCGCGTCCCGAATAGCTCCGAGAAGAAGCTCGCCTGCGGGCCGTACATGGCCGCGTGGCCGATGGTGATGCCGGCGACGAGCGCGAGGGCGACGAGCTCTCCGCGTCCGGTGCCGACGAGGAAGAAGAACGGCACGACGAAGAGCCCGGAGAACGCCGCGCCGAACATGTAGACGGGACGACGACCGAGGCGGTCCGAGAGCCAGCCGAAGAGCGGGATCGCGAAGACGTCGAGCCCGGCGGCGAGGAGGACGCCGGTGAGGACGGTCTGCTTGACCACGTGGATCTGCTCGGTGGCGTAGGCGAGGACGAACGTCGTGTAGATGTAGAAGAACGCGTTTTCGGCGAGGCGAGCCCCCATCGAGAGGAGGACGCTCCGCGGGTGATGACGGAGGACGTCGAGGATGGGCAGGCGCGCCGGCTTCTTCGCGGTCTTCGCGCGCTCGAACGCCGGGCTCTCGGCCAGGCGCACGCGGATGAGCGTCCCGACGCCGACGAGGGCCACGCTGAGGAGGAACGGCACGCGCCAGCCCCAGCTCTGGAAGGCCTCGGACGGCAAGCGCGACACGAGCGCGAAGACGCCGGTCGACAGAAGGAGCCCGGCCGGCACGCCGGTCTGCGGCCAGCTGCCGTAGAAACCGCGCCGGTTCGCGGGCGCGTGCTCGATCGCCATGAGGACGGCCCCGCCCCACTCGCCCCCGACGCCGAACCCCTGCACGAGCCGCAGCGTCACGAGCAGCACCGGGGCCGCGACGCCGATCTGCCCGTACGTCGGCAGGAGGCCGATGGCGAAGGTGGCCACGCCCATGATGAGGAGCGTGAGGCTCAACATGGCCTTGCGGCCGATGCGGTCGCCGAAGTGGCCGAAGACGATGCCGCCGATGGGCCGCGCCACGAAGCCGACCGCGAACGTCGCGAACGAGAGGACGGTGCCGACGACCGGATCGTAGGTCGGGAAGAAGAGCCGGCTGAAGACGAGCGCCGCCGCGGTCCCGTAGAGAAAGAAGTCGTACCACTCGATGGCCGTGCCGACGAAGCTCGCGACCGCGACGTGGCCGATGGACGACGAGGGCTTCACGCGCGCGTCGCCGGCATAGAGGGGAGGATGAGCGAGGTCGAGCATGGAGCGGTGGGCGGCAGAGAGCACGTCGCGGGCCACCGCCCCGCGACGCCGAAAGCGCGGGCTTCGAGGCCGCGCGCGACGGGCGTGACGCAGCGTGGAGCCTCCCGGGCGCGTCGCCCGCGTCGCAGGGGCGCGCGCGCGTCAATAGCGCATCGCCCCACGGAACAGCGCCTTCATCGCGTCGTCGTCGATCGCCAGCGGCGCGTTGTCGACGAGCCGACGCTGCACGAGGGCGCCCCGCGCGAGCGCCTCCACGTCCGCCTCGCCGTAGCCGAGGGCGGCCACGCCGAGGGGGGCCCCGGTCGCGCGCATCGCGTCGACGAGCGTCCGCGAGAGCAGCTCCGCGGCGTCGTCTGGCCGCGCGCTCTTCGTGTCGGCCCCGAGCGCCTCCGCGGCCGCGAGGTGCCGCTCCGGCGCGGTCGCCGCGGTCGCCCGGAAGACGCTCGGCGCGTTCACGACGACCGAGAGCCCGTGCGGGACGAGCGGCTCGTAGGGCGGGTAGCCGGCGGCGCGATAGTCGCGCACGAGGCCGGAGACCGAGTAGCTCATCGCGTGCGGGAGGTGCACGCCGGCGTTGCCGAAGGCGATCCCCGCGAGCGTCGCCGCCCACGCGAGCCCCTCGCGGGCCTCGTCGTCCGCCGCGTCGCGCACCGCGCGCACCAGGTATTTCCCGGCGAGGCGCAGCGCCTCCATCGCGCCGACGTCGCTCCACGGGTTCCGTCCCTGGCTCATGGGACGCCCGGCTGGCTTGTCGGGGCGCGGCCGGGCGGTGAAGGGCCGCGCCGTGGTCGACTCGAGCGCGTGGCAGAGGACGTCGAAGCCGCTGGCGGCGACGA